>NZ_CAWMDN010000024.1:0-136751 GCF_963866575.1 Aeromonas sp. L_1B5_3 | reverse complement strand
TTGCAAAGGCTTTTCGAGGCTACCGACCCGGCTGTTTGCGTTGCCGCTTGCCGTGTCGATGGGGCGCATTATAGAGAGATTGATCACATTGGCAAGGGCTGAAATGCAATAAAATCGCAAAAAACTGCACTTTATTGGTTATTCATATCAACCAACAAGCTTTGCACAGACTTATCCACAGAAAGGCGTAAAATCCGGATTGTTCGCGGCCATAACACAGCGCTTATCAGGTGGTTGAGCACGCAATTCGCCAACCATGCACCTCTCCTGCTTGCTCTCTTTACCTCTTATATAGAGGCAATCACACCAGTCCGGCCTCCTTTATCCACTCCGCCACCAGCTCGCTGAGGGGCAGCTCACGACAACCGGAGAGATCCTGCCCCGCCCAGAGCGGAGAGAACCCGCTATCGCCCCGGGACTCGGCCACTGCGCGCAGCAAAGCCAGGGCGCCACTGGCATAAGGGAAGCAAGGCGCCAGATCCGAGAGCGGGCCCAGCTCCCGCATCAACCGGTTACTTATGCCGCGGGCGGGGCGGCCGCTGAACAGATTGGTCAGTGCCGTATGCTCGCCTCGAGATGAGTGAAGCGCCGCCCGATGCAGCGGCGAGGTCGTCGCCTCATGGCAGCAGAGAAAGGCGGTACCCATCTGTACGCCACTCGCCCCCAGCGCCAGCGCGTTGGCAATCCCCTTGCCATCGACGATGCCACCGGCGGCGATCACCGGCAGGTCGATCGCGGCAAGGATCTGTGGCAGCAAGGTAAAGGTGCTCTGCTGCAGCGCGAGATCATCAGAGAGGAAATGGCCGCGATGACCGCCCGCTTCCAGCCCCTGCGCAATCACCGCATCGGCGCCGTGGTGAGCAAGCCACTGCGCCTCGGCCACCGTGGTGGCGCTTGCCAGCACATAGGCGCCGCTCGCCTTCACGCTGGCAAGCAGCTCGGGGGCAGGCAAACCAAAGTGGAAGCTGACCACCGTCGGCCTGAACCCGGTCAGCAGCTCGGCATGTTGTGCGTTGAACGGGGCCCGGGTGGGTGCCCTGGCTGCGGCAGCCGTTGCTGCCGCCATGCTGATGTCAAACTCGGCATAGTAGGGAGAGAGCGCCTGTTGCCAGCGCATCTGTTGATCAGGATCTGGCTCCTCCTGCCGATGGCAGAAGAAGTTGACGTTGAAGGGAGCATCGGTCGCAGCCCGCATTGCCTGCAGCTGGGCGGATAACTGCTCGCAGCCGAGCATGGCCGTCGGCAAGGAGCCCAGCAGGCCTGCCTGACAGGCGGCGATGGCCAGCCGGTGATCCTGCACACCTGCCATGGGGGCCTGGATCAGCGGGTAACGCAGGCCGAGGCGACGAGCAAAACGGGAAGGGGCATCCATGATCCAGACTCCTTTCTGCAAATGGCGGAAAAATAGAACGGGCCCATCATGGGCCCGCTCATGCTAATGACACATCAACGCACGCTGCGCAGCAGGAAATCCGGCTGACCGCAGGAGCGGCGCTCGCGCTTTTGCATCTCGGCGGAGCAGGTGACCGCATCCGTCCCCTCTTTATTGACGCAGATGTAGATCTCCCGCAGGAAGCGGCCACCATCGGCGCACGCTACCGTGATGTTGTCGGGGGCCAGCCACTCGTTGGCGCTCGCCAGATCGGCTTTAAGCTGGAAGGTGCTCTTGCGCAGCGGCTCTTCCGGGGATTGATAAGCCGCAGGGATCTTCACCTTCTGGCGCAGGTCGCTTGCCAGCTGATGGAATTGGGGCTGACTCAGGCCGGAGCAGGTGCCGTGCTTTTCCCACTCATGGCGATAGAGAAAACGGCTGGGGTAGAGGCCGGCAAACTCCTGCTCCATGTTGGCGTCGAGCCGCTCACGGGTGCAGTTGCTAGGATAACCGCGATCATACTGGGGCCAGAGACCGTGCAGCACAAAGCCCAGCTTGCGGGAACATTGATCCTTGTCCGCAGGCTTGACGGCACAGTGCTCGGGCGACCAGGAGAGCGCCAGCGCATAGTAATCAAAGTCACCCGCCACCCCTTTCGCCTGCACCGCAGAGGAGAGCAGCAAACCACCAGCCAACAGGGCCATCATCTTCTTCATCTTTATATCCATCCAAACCGACTCTCGGGATGGCAGCCATGCTCCCATATTCCGGCGAGCGGAAACAGTGATCGCGGCGCTGCTTGCGACAAGGGTCAGACCAGTCAGGGCTTTCACCGAGGGGCAACGAGGGGTAAGCTGACCGACCGGTGGATGCCTCGTCCACCACCCAAGCACTCCTCTTGGCAACCACAGGATGTAACATGATCCGCAAAAATCCCTCCGGCCACCTGCCGGTCATCGATGAATCCGCCTATATCGACAAAACCGCCATCATCTGCGGCAAGGTGATCATCAAAGAGAATGTCTTCGTCGGCCCCTACGCGGTGATCCGCGCCGACGAGGTGGATGCCAACGGCGAGATGGAGCCCATCGTCATCGGCGCCAACTCCAACATTCAGGACGGGGTGGTGATCCACTCCAAATCCGGCGCCGCCGTCACCATCGGCGAATACACCTCCATCGCCCACCGCTCCATCGTCCACGGGCCGTGCGAAGTGGGGAACCGGGTCTTTATCGGTTTCAACAGTGTTCTGTTCAACTGCCATATCGGCGATGGTGCCGTGGTGCGTCACAACTCGGTGATCGATGGCTGCGATCTGCCGCCGGAGTTCTACGTCCCCTCCACCACCCGCATCAACCAGCAGAGCGATCTGACCCATATCCCGCGGGTTTCGGTGGATGCCGCCGAGTTCTCCGAAGACGTGGCCCATACCAATATCGATCTGGTCAAAGGGTACAAGGCACTCTCCAACGAGTTCTGATCCCTTTCTTTATCACCAGAGAACAAAACGGGCGCCGAGGCGCCCGTTGCTGTTTCTATCGCTACTTATATATGTGCGGATCAGGAGCACTTCTTCAGGCTGATATGCCAGTTGGCACCGGATTGCACCTGATGCTTGGCTGCGAAGCTGTCCATATTAAGCGCCACCGACACCTGCAGCAGGCTGTTGAGGTAGACCAGCGGCTGCCCTTCCGGCACATCGCCAAAGCTGCTGACGTAGGGTGCCTTGCCGTCATATTTCAGTGCAGAGCCTTCGCTGATCTTGATGCAGGCGGTATCCCCTTTGTTGATCCCGGCCTTGGTCAGCAGGGTATCGTCGATGTTGGTCCAGACGTTGCCATACTGCACATCGAGGATCGGGATGGTGCCTTTGAGGGTGCCATCCTTCTCGGCTACCGCAGCCTGATAGGGGATCTTCACCACCTCGGCAGGCAGTTTCGGGCCCACCTGCTCGTAGCTGATGGCACCGGACGCGAGCCGGGCGCCGGTGTAGGCATACACATCGCGACCATGGAAGGTGTAGGACTTCTCGGAGCCCTTGAGGCGATTGGTCTTCTCGTCGATCTGGCGCACGGTGTCGATACCGAAGTGTTCGGCTACCAGAGTCAGGGTGCCGTTATCCGGGCTGACGATGTAGTGGCCGCTCTTGGTCTTGAGCACCACCGACTTGCGATCGGTGCCGACACCCGGATCCACCACGCTGACGAACACAGTGCCCTTGGGCCAGTACTGCAGGGTCTGATAGAGGCGGTAGGAGGCTTCCCAGATGTTGTAGGCCGGGATCTCGTGGGTCAGGTCATAGAGCGGCAGGGTGCGATCCACCCCGAAGGCGACCCCCTTCATGGCCGAGACGGCGCCATCTTTAAGGCCAAAGTCGGTCTGGATCACCAGCGCCTCGTTGGCGGTGGCAACACTGCTGGCCAGCAGCAGGGCGAGCGCAATGGCGCGGGGAGCGGTACGAATATCCATATCTGAACTCCTGAAACGGTGGCAATGAGTGGTTAAAAACCTTCATTTGGCCATCCAGACTGCCACAACAGGAATTTATTGCAAGGTGTTAACACCAAAGTGAGCCGCCACTCGCAAAACAGAGGGGCTATGGCAGAAATTGTGCTCGCCAAAGCCGGTTGATGGCGTTATCAAAAGAGGGTTGTCACACTCGCCCCCGACAGGAGTCCCGCACCATGAATCCCGCCCCCGACACCACACTGTTACTGGAGATTGGCGAGCAGCGCAGTCAGGTCTGGCTTGGCCACGCCGATGCTCCCCTCGCCAGCTGGACGCTCGCCTTCGGCACCCGCGCCATCCAGCCAGGGCCATTTCGCCACGCGCCGCCCACCCCGCTCGAACTGGAGCGCGCCATCATGGTGGTGGAAGATGAACTGATGCGCATAGCTCCCGAAATACCGCCCGGTCTGCCCCTCACTCTGCGCAGCGAGCCCTCGCTGGCCGAAGTGCTGGGGGATAACACCATGAGCCGGGAACTGGTGGAACAAGTCTTTGGCCAGCTGGCCGCCATGGCAGAGGGGGATCCCCTCGCCGCCAGCCAGTTACCGCGGGAGGGGGAGTTTGCCGCCGTGCTGCTGATCGTGCGGGAGTGGTTGCACCATCTGGCCAGCGAGCAGGTGTTGCAGGTTGAATAGCCGGCCGCGCCGGGGCTGACGCCGGGCGAGGTGGCATATACTCAATCATGTCCACCCCCGCACTCCGCCACCTGCGGATCCTTTACCCCACTCAGGAGAGACCCCGGCCATGGCCTGGTATCAGATTCGACTCGACCGTCCCAGAGCCACCCTGCTGGGGCTCGCCCTGCTGGTATTGGGCGGGCTGGGTTGCGTCCTCTATTACACCTATCTCAATATCCAGCACGATATGAACCTCATCACCGCCAAACAGAAGAACGTGTTCGACGTCTTCTACCAGCGGGCCAAGATCCTCAAGGTGGAGAACATCGCCAGCTATCTGGCACAGCACCATCCGCTCGACCGACGCCCGCCCCCGAGCGGCGTCGGCACCGACTATCTCTACGGCTACGACCTCAAGAGCAAGGAGCGCTTTGCCGATATCCCGCTGCAATACCCGGCGGCCAATATCCTCAACACCTTCCGTTACGCCCTCTCCTACCCGGAGGTGATCAACATCTACACCATCTGGGATGACTACCGGCTGATCGGCATGGTGGCCAACGAGCGCATCCTGCCCGCCAAGCTGGGCTCTGTCCGGGTGGATCTGATGAGCTTCCGCCCCTGGTATCACTACTTCGGCTGCGCCAGCTTCAGCAAGCTCCGGCACTTCTGCAGCACCGATGAAGCGGTGGTCTCCGATATCGAGGTAGACAGTTTCAGCCTGCGCAACACGATAGTGATGTACTTCCCCTTCACCTATCAGCTGGGGCGCGGCGGCTACAAATATGGCCTGCTGGCCATCGACATCGCGGTAGATGAAGCCTTCAACGAGGTGCTGCGCCCCTTTCAACATCTCAACCCGAGCCGCACCGCCATCGCCTTCGATGCCGCCGAGCCGTGCCGTGCCTTTCATCTCTGTCTCAACAAACCCTTTATGCAGACCAAAAGCGGCGCCGTGCTCTATCTGAAGTGGTCCTACTCCTGGCTCGACTTCATCAAGCTGGCGCTCCACAGCGCGGCCTTCAAGGTCTACATCATCATCATTCTGCTGGCGATGGTGGCGTGGAAGCAGCTCTACCAGCGGCTGCGCACCCTGGCCCACACCGATCACCTGACCCAGCTGCCGCGGCGCGACATCCTCAACCGCACCATGCTGCACGAACACGACTACCTGATGATCCTCGACATCGACAACTTCAAGTCGATCAACGACACCTATGGCCACGGTACTGGCGATCAGGCGCTGGTCGCCTTTTCCCGCCACCTCAGGAGCAATATCCGCAAGGTGGACAGCGCCATCCGCTGGGGCGGCGAGGAGTTCATCGTGCTGTTCAAGGGGATGGACGATGACGAGATGATGCGCCACTCCGCCGCCCGGCTACTCGCCCGCCCCCTTACCATTGCCGAGCTGCCCGACCCCATCACCTTCTCGGCAGGGGTGATCCGGATCCGCGACTACCTGTCGGTGGCCGAGGCGGTGCATCTGGCCGACGAGCTGCTCTATCACGTCAAACAGCAGGGCAAACACAATATCGCCAGCTACGATGGCCAGCAGATCCACCTGATCCGCAACCCCGACGCCGAAACCGCCAGCTAAGCTGGCCCGCCTTCTGCCACTCCCCCTCTATCTGTTACCATCGCGGCCACGATCACTCACTGCATCGTGGCCGCTGGCCGCGATAACCCCGACTGGTGCCCCTATGTCCACAGCCTCCTTTGCCGAACTGGCCCTCTCCCCCCGCTTGCAGCAGACCCTGACCGAACTGGGTTATGCCGCGCCGACTCCGGTGCAGGCCAGCGCCATCCCCGTCATTCTGGCGGGGCGCGATCTGATGGCGGGCGCCCAGACCGGCACCGGCAAGACCGCCGCCTTTGTGCTGCCGCTGCTGGAGCAGCTGCTGCAACAGCCACAGGCAGAGCCCCGCCCGATCCGCGCGCTGGTGCTGGTGCCGACCCGCGAGCTGGCGGTGCAGGTCGCCGAGAGCGTGGCGCGCTACGGTCAGGGGACAGGCCTCACCAGCACGCAAGTCTACGGCGGGGTGAGTATCGCGGCGCAGGTCGAGGCGCTTCAAGCCGGAGTGGATATCCTGATCGCCACCCCGGGCCGCCTGCTCGACCATCTGCGGCAGGGGGCCTTGAGTCTGGCGGCGCTGCGCCATCTGGTGTTTGACGAGGCGGACCGCATGCTCGACATGGGCTTTATGGACGAGATCAAGGCGCTGCTCAAACAGATCCCGGCGGATCGCCAGACCCTGCTCTTCTCCGCCACCTGCGACGACAACCTGTTTGCCTTGAGCAAAGTGCTGCTGCGCGACCCGGCGCTTATCGAGGTGGCGCCGCGCAATACCACGGCAGCCGAGGTGGAGCAGAGGGTTTATACGGTGGATAGCGATCGCAAGCTGGCGCTGGTCGAACATATGCTGAAAGTGAAGGGGTGGGCTCCGGCCCTCATCTTCAGCCGCACCCGCCAAGGGGCCGATAAACTGGCCCAGCAGCTTGGCAAGGCGGGCATCAATGCGCTCGCCTTCCACGGCGACCTGTCGCAGAGCGCGCGGGAGAAGGTGCTGCTGGAGTTTCGCGCCGGCACCCTGCAGGCGCTGGTTGCCACCGACGTGGCGGCCCGCGGCCTCGATATCACGGATCTCAACTACGTGATTAACCTCGAATTCCCGTTTGTGGCAGAGGATTACGTCCACCGCATCGGTCGCACAGGTCGCGCCGGCAACAAGGGGCTCGCCATCACCCTGTTCAGCCCGGAAGATGCGCCACTGCTGGAGAAGGTGGAAGCGGTGCTCGACACCCGTTTGCCCCAGCAGTGGTTCCCGGGCTTTGAGCCGGATCTCACCCGCTTCGATCCCGAGCCGCGCCGCAACAGCAAGGCAGCCCAGAAACAGCGCGCCAGAAAGCAGGCCCTCGCTGGCAACAAGGGTGGCAAGGGGCGGCGCTAACGGCCCGCGCCAATCCTTGCAAACCCATCCCTGCAAACCGGAGCAAGCCCCTGTGCGGCCGGTTTTGCCGCCGTGCGGGGGAGCAGCGGCAAACCGGCTCACTATAATCAGGATTTATGGGTTTTCCCGAAATGACCCAACTCCAGCTTATACCGCCCCCCGCCACGCCCCGTATGCCATAAAGGTGCAACAGCAGGGCTGCGAGCCCTATAAAAAGAGAACGCCCGATCCCGGGCGTTTTGCTGTTCACCACTTTTGATTGCCTGCCGGTTGCCCTGCATCACCCCATCTCCACAAGGCCAGGCCAGCCCAAATAACCAGCCGCAATTAATCGAACGCTCAATTTGATGCAATTGATGGATTTGGCATCCATCAATACCCCTTTTATAGTAGGGGGGCTGAAGCGGCCTCAATCGCTCCCTCCCCACTCATTCCGGACAGGAATCTTATGAAAAAACTCACTCTCGCCCAGCTCGCCGCACTCGTGACCGTGCTGCTGGCTATCGTCTGCTGGCAGCTGCCAGCCCCGGCCGGACTGGCACCGGCGGCCTACCACACCGCCATTCTGTTTATCGCCACCATTCTGGTCATCGTCACCAACATAGCGCCGACCGGCTATATCGCCATTCTCTCCCTCGGGCTCTACGCCGTGCTCCATGCTGGCGGCGAAGCGACCCCCAAGGCGGCCATCGAAGGGGCCCTGGTCGACTTCAACCACCCGCTGATCTGGCTTATCGTCATCGCCTTCATGATTGCCAGCGCCTTTGCCAAGACCGGCCTTGGCAAGCGGATCGCCCTGCTGCTGCTCAGCCGCTTCGGCCAGTCCACCCTGCGTTCCGCCTACTGTCTGGCGGTTGCCGACTTTATTCTGGCCCCCGCCACCCCGAGCAACACGGCTCGCGCCGCCATCGTCGCCCCCATTGCCGACTCGCTGGCCAAGACCATCAACAAGGATGACCGCAAGCTGGGGCAGTTCCTGCTCTCCAGCGTCAGCGCCATGAACGACGCCTCGGCGGTCGCCTTCAGCACCGGCTTTGCCGGCAATCTGGCGCTGGTCGGCATTGCCGCCAGCGTCGCCGGGCTGACGGTCGGCTTTCGCGAATGGGCGCTCTATCTGCTGCCGCCCGCCATCGGTCTGCTGCTGATCATGCCGCTGGTGCTCTATCTGGTGATCCGCCCCGAGACCCTCGACACGCCGGATGCCCCCCGCTTCGCCCGCGAGGAGCTGGCCAAAATGGGCCCCCTCTCCCGCCATGAGAAGAGCCTGCTCGGGGTCTTTGTCGGTCTGGTGGTGCTCTGGGTCGGCGGCAGCAATCTGGGGCTGGATGCCACCACGGTCGCCTTTCTCGGTCTGGCCGCCCTGCTGCTGCTCGGCGTGCTGAACTGGAACGATGTGAAGGGCAACAGCGCCGCCTTCGATACCCTGATCTGGTTCAGCGTGCTGATGGGGATGGCCGACAACCTGAAACGGGTCGGCTTTACCGGCTGGCTGGGGGATGAACTCTCCGGCTTTATGCACAGCACCCTCGGCGGGCTCGGCACCATTCCCATGCTGCTGGTGGTGATGGGGCTCTACCTCTTTACCTCCTACGCCTTCGCCTCGGCCACCGCCAAGGTGGTGGCGCTGGCACCGGTCATTGCCGGGGCCCTGCTGGCGGTCGGCGTACCTGCAGAGCTGGCCATCTTCAGCATCGCCGCCATCACCAACGTCGGCTGCAACCTCGCCACCTACTCCCACGCCCGCATCCCGCTGCTGATGGGAATGGGCTATCACACCAGTGCGGAGTGGATGCGCATCGGTCTGGTGATCGCCATCGTGGGCTTTGCCGTGGTGATGAGCATTGGCCTCACCTGGTGGCAGTGGCTGATCTGATAGCAAAAGGGCCCGTAACGGGCCCTTTTGCATAGAGGGTGTGCAACGTTCCATACCGGCGCTGCCCTTGCCACAAGCTGCGGCATTGTTAAAAACAGCGCGGGTCAGCTCTGCGGTGCCGCCTTGATCAGCGCCTCGTAGTGATCGATCAGCTCGGGCCCGTGCAGCGGCGAGTCGTGACCGCCAATCACCGTCTTGATCGGCAGCTTCATCGCTTTGAGCCGCTCGATGGTCTGCGGATACTCCTTCACATTGGCAAAGCTCAGGTTGCCCAGCTTCTCCTTGAGGATGCAGTTGCCATAGAGCACCTGCTCGTCGGGGAAGTAGACAAAGATGCCGTCCGGCGTATGGGCCGGGCCCGCGTAGAAGGCGCGCACCTTGCCCTCTTGCAGCTTGAAGTCGCCATCGTGTACCACGTTGGGCAACACCAGCGGCAGATCCGGGTACTCCGGCAGCCCCTTGCGGGTAAAGGCGACAATCTCGGCCCAGTCGCTCTTCATCAGATCCCGGGTCTGGCGCGTCGCCACCACCTTGGCCCCGATGGACTTCCAGTAGGCGTTACCGCCCGCCCGATCGGTGTGGTAGTTGGTGTTGATCACCTCCAGCACCGGCTTGCTGCTGACCCGTTTAATGAGCTTGTGCAGCTCGCGGGCGATATCCGGCGTCCAGGTCGCCCCCACCACCGTCACCCCCTTGGCCCCGAAATAGACCATGGAGTTCTCTTTGACGTAGTAGTTATCCTCCACCACATAGACAGGGCCGCTCACCTGCTTGAGGGAGATCCCCGCCGCCCGCACGCTGCCGCCCCAGAAACTCGCCATCAGCACCACGGCCCCGGCCAATCCGCACTTTATCCAACCTTTCATCATCTTGCTCCCTCGAACCAACCGCCCCCTCGCCACCCCTGTGGCAAGCCGGGCCTTTTAAGCAGTGGGCAGAAGATACGGGGGATTTGTGAGGGGAAAATGAGGTTGTGTGAAGTCTGAGTGAAGTCAGGTGGAATGCAGAAAAATCAGGGGGGAATCGGCGACGAGCCACGGCAAAGATGGCAGTTGGCAGTGCGAAAAATGGAGAGAGGTAAGGCTCAAAACACGCAATCACCGCCTTGATGTAGGGACGATTAGCGCAGCGTAATCGTCCGTTTACCGCGAACATGGTGATGGAAAAACGTTCAAGCAACCTTGAATGCCAGCGACCTCTCGGCAACCTCCCTTTCGCGAACGTCCGAATACGCTTCGCTATTCGAACATACTGTCCCAGAGTTGCAACATACGAAATGTAAAAAAGCTAGATACTCAGATTTATCACGTTGGTATAATGTGGCAAATCTATCTTCGGCAACTTTCACTTTTCAAATTTACATGAAAAAAATCAAAAAAAATATAAGTTCCATCATCGTGTCATCATGTATTGCACTTGTCGCACTCACCACTTATGTTTTTTATTCAAACTTCAAAGATCGAGACACACCGGTGTCAATAGAGAAATGGGGGCAACTAGGTGACTATTTTGGTGGGACATTAAATCCTTTATTTGGTTTCGCATCCGTACTTCTTGTTGCGATAACATTGAGAATGCAAATTGTTTCATCTCAAAAACAAGAATTTGAAAACCAATTTTTTAGCATACTGAGCTTCTATCAAAACATTATCCAATCTATAGACTTGATGGATCAAAATGGCAAAATAACTAAAGGTCGTGATTGTTTGAGAGTGTTTTTCATTCAGATTGAAAAAAGAAAACGAAGTAAAAAAATAAACACCCCAATTATGCATGAATACAATAAATTCCTTGATGAACGTTCATGGGAGCTTGAGCATTATTTCAGAACCATCTACCAATTATTCAGACATGTTAAAGATGGTGTTGATGAGGAACTAATCAACACTCGGGAGGCCAAGAAATATTATGATTTGATTAAAAGTCAGTTGTCATCCTATGAGCTTGGTTTACTTATGCTGAATTGTAATGGAAGAAATAAGGGGAGGTGGGGTGATATAGTGAATGACCCTATTGCATGTCCATTTGAGCATATATCAGATAAAATAATGGCAATCTGTGAAAACAAGTGAATTTAAATAATGAGTTTTTCATATAAAAAACCACCCGAATAACGGGTGGTTTTTTATTATCTTCAGATAAACCCGAGATATTTAACTTATAACAGCAATCAAACCAACGGCGGCGTCCGTGGCGGCACCATACGCTTGCTGCCGGTGGACTCGAAGGCCGAGGCGAAGCGCAGCAGGTTATTGTCGTCATAGGCGCGACCGGCGAAGGTCAGGCCCACCGGCATACCGATATCGGCCATCACCCCCATGGGGACGGTGACAGTCGGCACGCCGAGGTGGCGAATGGCGAGGTTGCCGTTGGCAACCCAGATGCCGTTGCTCCAGGCGATATCGGCGGAGGCCGGATTCACATCCGCATCAGCCGGGGCGACGTCGGCGACGGTCGGGAACAGCACGGCGTCGAGCTTGAGCCCGTCCATCCAGTCCTCCAGATCCAGCTTGCGAGTCTTCTCCAGACCGCGCAGGCCGTCCGGCACTGTGGGGATCTCGTCAAAGCGCTTGATGCCGCGCTTGGCCATATTGACGTACTCGTCCATGCCCGCCGCCAGATCGCCCTCGCGGTTCGGCAGGGTGCCCGGATCGTGGGGGAAGATCTTCGGCCCATCGACATCGGCCAGCTTGTTGAGCTTGGGATCACCGTTGGCGCGCAGGAAGTCGTCGAACGCCCAGCCGGAAAGCTCCCACAGCTCGTCGTTGAGAAACTCCGGGCTCACGATGCCGCGATTGAACACGGTCGGCGCGCCGGGTCGATCCCCTTCGCAGTTGGAGACCAGCGGGAAGTCCACTTCGATGACTTCGGCGCCCGCGGCTTCCAGCGCCTTGCGCGCATCTTCCCAGAGGGCGATCACGGTCTCGCGGGTATGGATGCGCTGACCGGTCGGGCCGCCGATACCGGGGTTTTCGCTGGTGCCGGCCAGTTCATCCTTGTTGATAAACATGCGCGGCACGCCGAGGCGCTTGCCCTTGAGGGCATCGGGCTTGGCAGCCAGATCCAGATAGGAAGCCGGACGCACTTCAGAGGCCTTGGGCAGTTGCACCCAGGGCTGCATACGCCAGAGATCGCCACGGGTGTCGGCATCGTCGGCGACCACTACGTCGAGCACTTCCAAGAGGTCGTTCATGGTGCGGGCATAAGGCACCACCACATCCATGGTCGGGGTCAGCGGCCAGTTGCCGCGCACCGAGATGACGCCACGGGACGGGGTGTAGGCGCACAGGCCGTTGTTGGAAGCCGGGCCACGGCCGCTCGACCAGGTCTCTTCCGCCAGACCAAAGGCGGAGAAGCTGGCGGCGGTGGCAGTACCGGCACCGTTGGAGGAGCCGGAGGCAAACGGCGCAGTCAGGTAGTCGGCGTTGTAGGGGCTCTCGGCACGGCCATAGACGCCGCGCTGCATGCCGCCATTAGCCATCGGCGGCATATTGGTTTTGCCAAGGCAGATGGCACCGGCGGCGCGCAGGCGCTCAACGGTAAAGGCATCGCGCTGGGCCACCAGATCCTTGAAGGCCGGGCTGCCAGAGGCGGCGGTCAGCCCCTTGACCAGATAGCTGTCTTTGGCGGTGTAGGGGATGCCGTCGAGCGGGCTCAGGGTCTCGCCACGGGCGCGTCGGGCATCGGAAGCTTCGGCCTCTTTCAACGCATCGGGATTGGCGACCACCACGGCATTGAGTTTGGTGGCAGTCTCGGGGCCGTTGTAAGCCTCGATCCGGGCCAGATAGGCCTTGACCAGTTCGACCGCTGTGGTGCGGCCTGATTCGAGCGCGGCACGCAGCTCGGCAATGGAAACCTCGGTCACTTCGATCATTTTGATCTCCTGTAAAAGGGTGACTGTTTGTCATGATGATCGCCGCATCAGCGCCTGCGACCATCACACCATCAAGAGAGAAAACCCCACGGCGTGGGGTTTTGAATACCAACCTCAGCTGGCGTAAGCCGGTTTACGACCCGTCGCGAGAGGCCGTCAGCAAGATGAAGAGCAGCGCAGGAACCGGAGCGTATAAACATACGTGAGGCTTCCGAGCAGCACATGAGCCGTGATCACGGTCTCGCAGCAGGATCGTCATCCGGTTCTTATTTGCCGGAGGGGATCTGCTGGGTAATGCAGTGGATATTGCCACCGCCCAGCAGGATCTCGCGGGCCGGCACGCCGACCACGGTGTGCTCCGGGAAGATCTCTTCCAGAATGCGCTGGGCTTCGCCATCGGTGGCGGCATCCAGCAGCGGATAGACGATGCGATCGTTGGTGATAAGGAAGTTCACATAGGAACCGGCCAGACGACCTTCTGCCTCGCGCGGCACACCGGTACCGCTCTCGACACCGGCAGACTCCTCTTCGGTGCAGAACAGCGGGCCCGGCTGGGGCAGCTTCCACACTTTCAGCTTGCGACCCTTGGCGTCGACCGCCGCTTCCAGCACCTTGAGGGCAGCCACGGAGCGGGCGTACTGGGGATCGTTCTGATCGTCAGTCCAGTGCAGGGCCACTTCACCCGGACGCACGAAGCAGCACATGTTGTCGATGTGGCCGTCGGTTTCGTCCATGTAGACGCCTTCGTCCAGCCAGATAAAGCTGGTGACGCCCAGATAGTCACGCAGGTGCGCTTCGATCTGCTCTTTGGTCAGGTGCGGGTTGCGGTTTTCGTTGAGCAGGCACTCGGCGGTGGTCAGGCAGGTGCCTTCACCATCGACGTGGATGGAGCCCCCTTCCAGAATCAGCGGCGCATCGTAGCGAGCCATCTCGTGTTGGGTCAGCATCTGGGCTGCGACCTCTTCATCCTGATTCCACGGGTAGTAGAGACCGCCCTTGTGGCCACCCCAGGCGTTGAAGCCCCAATCCACCCCACGGCACTCGCCGGCAGCGTTGGTAACGATGGTCGGGCCGGTATCGCGGGCCCAGCAGTCATCGCTGTCCATTTCGACCAAAGTGACGTGGGCGGGCATGATGGCGCGGGCCTGCTCCATAAACTGGGCCGGAACCCCCATAAAGACCGGAGTCGCGCCACCGATGGCATCGGCCACCTTGGCGAAGGTCTCTTGCGCGAAGCGACCGGCTACGCGCCAGTTGTCCGGGCGAAACGGCCAGATCATCCAGACGGCCTGCTGGTGCGCCCACTCGGCGGGCATGGTGAAGCCGTCGGCGGCCGGCGTGGAGTTAATGGTCTTGATGCTCATCGCAAGGCTCCTTGCATGGATTGAGGCCCCCGTTTACGCCCGATGCGGCGCGGGAACCCGGAAAAATAAGAGTGGGTCGCAGATTAAGACGTTGCGCCCCCATCCATCAAATGAATAGGATGGATTGTCCCATAAACACGGCGAATAATCCCCCCATGAAACTGCACCAGCTCGACCTCAATCTGCTGCTCGCTTTTGACGCCCTGATGACGCAGGGCAGCGTCACCCGCGCAGCCGAAGTGCTCTTTATCAGCCAGCCCGCCATGAGCCATTCGCTTAACCGGCTGCGCACCTTTCTCGGCGACCCGCTGCTGGTGCGCACCCCGCAGGGGATGCTGCCGACCCCGCGCGCCCAGCGGCTGCACCTCGGGGTGCAGCAGGCGCTGCGGCTGCTGGAGCAGCAGCTCACCGAGGAAGAAGAGTTCGAGCCGAGCCAGTCGAAGCGGCGCTTCGTGCTCTGCACCACAGATTACGTGGAGTGCGTGCTGATCCCGCCGCTTATTCAGCGGCTCAGACGGCTGGCGCCGGGGGTCACCATCGAGATCCGCATCCTGCGCGACACCCTGCCGGAGGCGGAACTGGCAAGCGGCGAGATCGATCTGGTGCTGGGGTTTGACGAGTACATGCAGGTGCCGGGGTATCTCGGCAAGGAGACCTGGCTCACCGAGCCGCTGGCCGGGCTGGTGCGCGCCGACCTGCCGATTGCCAAATCGGCCCCCGCCGGGGCCGAAGATGATCCCTCCCAGTGGATGGAGCGCATCACCTTGCAGCAGCTGATCGCCATGCCCCATGTGTTCCACTCGCCCCTTGGCACCTCGGAGGCGAGCCTCGACCGCTATCTGAAAAGTCAGGGCTTTAGCCGCACCATCTCGGTCAACAGCCAGAGTTATATGTCCGCCGCCGCCATCGTCAGCCAGAGCGATCACCTCTTGGTGCTGCCCAGCATGGTAGCCGAGCTGCTCGCCACCCACTGGCCGCTGAAAAGCCTGCCGCTGCCCGAAGACGTGCCGGATTATCACCTCAACTGCGTCTGGCACCCCGTTCACGCCCAGCAACCCGCACTGGTGTGGCTGAAAGATTTGATGAAAGAGCTGGTGGGGCCGAGGTAAAACCGCGGCGTCTGGCATCAAAGATTGATGGAAAAGCCGAGGAAGGGCTGAGACCAGAAACAACAGTGGCTCCCGAGGGAGGCACTGTTGTTTCTGCGGTATCGCGTTACGCCCGCAGGGCCCGCATCAGCTGGGCAACTACGTCGTCGAGCAGGGGGCGATCGGGGCGGCACTGGGCGAAGGTGATAAGCCCCTGCAGGTTGATCAGCAGCAGGGCGGTGAGAGTGCGGATATCCCGATCCGGCGCCAGTTCACCGCACTGCTGCGCCTGCGCCAGCAGATCCGCCAGCTCCTGCTCCAGCTCGCCGTAGATCCCCTTGACCCGCTGGGTAAGCTCTTCGTCCTGTTCGCTCAGCTCCATCATTGTGCGGGTCACCAGACAGGTGCCGCAGAGCGCCTCGGTCACCACCTGATCGAGATAGGCAGCAAGACCGGCCAGCGGGCTCGGGTTGTCGAGCAGGGAGCGGCGCAGGGCCCGCTTGCTCTCCACATAGTGATCGACAGCCGCCAGCAGCAGGCCGCGCTTGTTGCCAAAGGCGCCGTAGATGCTGCCCGGGTGCAGGCCGGTGGCAGCCACCAGCTCCTGCATGGTGGTCTTGGCGTACCCCTTGGCGCGAAACGCCTCCATGGCATTTCGTAGCACCTCGTCACGATCAAACTCGGCAATGCGCATGGCTCCTCCCGTCGGAAATGGTTCGCTGCCACGGCACAAAAAGAGCCGCTGGCAACGCGCGCTGGAAAAGGTCGGCAAGTGTACCCCACTCGCAGGTCGGGGCCAACCATCTTGAACGCGCATTCAAAAAAGACTTGCATCGGAACAAAAAAACGTCTTGAATGCACGTTCAAGAATAACCCGTTCAGGACACACTATCATGAATACCCTGTTTCAGCCGTATCGCCTTAATGAGACTCTGACCCTGGCCAACCGCTTCATGATGGCCCCGCTCACCCGCTGCATGGCAGGCCCCGGTCTGGTGCCGACCGAGCAGATGGCTGCCTATTATGCTCGCCGTGCCGACATCGGCCTGATTGTCTCCGAAGCCGTCATCATCCGCCCCGATGCGCAGGGCTATCCCAATACCCCGGGCCTCTTCACCCAGGCCCAGATCGATGGCTGGAAGAAAGTGACCAGCGCCGTACACGCCAAAGGCGGCAAGATCTTCGCCCAGCTGTGGCACGTCGGCCGCCTCTCCCACCCCTTCTTCCATCAGGCTGAAGTGCTGGCTCCCTCTGCCGTGGCGCACGAGGGCACTGTGCCCCGCATGCGCGAGCTGACCTATCAGGTGCCACGCGCCCTGACCGAAGCCGAAATCGCCCAGCTGGTGCAGGATTACGCGACAGCCGCAGCCAACGCCATTGAGGCGGGCTTTGACGGGGTAGAGATCCACGGTGCCAACGGCTACCTGATCGACCAGTTCCTGCACCACTCCACCAACCTGCGCACCGACAACTACGGTGGCTGCCCGGAAAATATGAGCCGCTTCGCGCTGGAAGTGGTCGATGCCATCAGCGCCCGCATCGGCGGTGATCGGGTTGGTATTCGTCTCTCCCCGGGTGCCTATGTCCATCTGGCGGGCAGCCCGGAAGATCGCGCCGTGTTCGACTATCTGCTGAGCAAGCTCAACGATCGCCCGCTGGCCTATATCCACCTCGGCATCTTCGATGACAACCTCACCTTCGATTATCTGGGTGGCCGCGCCTCCGACTATCTGCGCGCCCACTACAAGGGCAATCTGGTCGGGGTGGGCAACTACGACGCCGAGCGCGCCGCCGCAGCCATCGAGGCCAACCGCTTCGATCTGGTGGCCATCGGCCGTCCGCTTATCGCCAACCCGGACTATCTTGCCAAGGTGAAAAATGGCGAAGCGCTGGTGCCCTACGCCGACACCATGCTGGCCGAACTGGTCTAACCGCATCGGTATCGCCAGACAACAGGCAATAAAAAACGAGGGGAGCGGTTGCTCCCCTCGTGCTATCTGGCTGATGCCGTATTGCGTTGGTGCGGACTTAATTGGTGCGGAACAGGGCCTCGATTGAGAGCCCCTGGCTCAGCAGGATCTCCCGCAGACGGCGCAGCCCCTCGACCTGGATCTGGCGTACCCGCTCGCGGGTCAGACCAATCTCGGCCCCCACATCCTCAAGGGTGGCAGGCTCGTAACCCAGCAGGCCGAACCGGCGAGCCAGCACTTCCCGCTGTTTGGGGTTGAGCTCTTCCAGCCAGTGGACAATGCTGCTGCGCATATCATCTTCCTGTGACTCCAGCTCCGGCCCCATGCCGCGCTCGTCGGAGAGCACATCCAGCAGCGCCTTGTCACGATCGCCACCGATGGGGGTATCCACCGAGGTGATCTTCTCGTTGAGCTTGAGCATGCGGTTCACATTGTCCACCGAGCAATCGAGTGCCTGAGCGATATCCTCAGCGGTCGGCTCGTGATCGAGACGGTGAGAGAGTTCACGCGCGGTGCGCAGGTAAACGTTTAACTCCTTGACCACATGAATGGGCAGACGGATGGTACGGGTCTGGTTCATGATGGCCCGCTCGATGGTCTGGCGGATCCACCAAGTGGCATAGGTAGAGAAACGGAAGCCGCGCTCGGGGTCGAACTTCTCGACCGCGCGGATAAGACCGAGGTTGCCCTCTTCGATGAGATCCAGCAGCACCAGGCCGCGGTTGTTGTAACGACGGGCGATTTTGACCACCAGTCGCAGGTTGGACTCGATCATGCGCTTGCGGGCTGCTTTGTCACCCCGCAAGGCACGACGGGCGTAATAGACTTCTTCTTCGGCAGTGAGGAGGGGGGAGAAGCCAATCTCCCCCAGATAGAGCTGGGTGGCATCCATCACCTTGTTCAGTTCCGGTGCCAGCAATTCATCGGAGATGGTCTCTTCCGCCTCGGCGGCCACCTCCTCCAGCTCTTCTACCTCTTCGTGAGACTCGGGGTCAGCGTCAAACTCTAACTCTGCATCCTGCATTACCAGTTGTTCTTGGCTCATGGTGTGTCTCCCTGACGTTACCAGAGTAAGACGGTCTCTCTGGGGTTAACGCTTTGGCAAATAGCTCATCGGATTGATCGACTTGCCTCTGTACCGGATCTCGAAATGCAATCGCACATCCGGCGCGTCCGTGCTGCCCATGTTGGCAATGACCGAGCCCCCCTTGACGCTGTCCCCTTCCTTCACCCGCAACTCGTCGTTGTGTGCATAGGCGGAGAGATAGTCATCATCATGCTTGAGGATGATCAGCTTGCCGTACCCCCTTAAAGCACTGCCAGCGTATACGACCTTACCGCTGCTGGCGGCGTAGACGGGTTGCCCCTTCTGGCCGGCTATGTCGATACCCTTGTTACCCTGTTCTGCAACAGAGAACCCCTCGACGATCCGGCCTTTTGCGGGCCAGTGCCAGGAGAGTCTCGACTGGGAGTTGTCTGTTTTTTGTTCTTTGACCTGAGCGTATTCCTTCGGTGCCTCCGCAGCAACGGATTTCTGCGAGATGAATGGCGTGGTCTGACCAGATCCACTCGGTTCTGCCAGCGGACGCGGGCCACTGCTCGGTCGGGTCGTGGTGGTCTGCACCGGAACCGGCGTCACCGGGCGGGTTGCGGCTACCATCTGGGTGCTGCTGCCGCCAGCAGACTGAACGTTGAGCACCTGACCCGGCTGCAGGGCGTAGGGGGCACTCAGGTTGTTGCTCTGGGCCAGCGCCTGCGGCGTCATGCCGAACTGGCGGCCGATGCTGCTCAGGGTATCGCCGCGACGCACCTCATAGGTGCCGGAACTGCGGCTGCTGCTCACGCTGGCGCTGGAGCCATCGAGCCGCAAGCGCTGCCCCGGATAGATGTTGTAGGGCGGGCTGATGTTGTTGAGGCTGGCCAGCGACGGCACGTCGTTACCGGAGTTGAAGGCGATGGAATAGAGGGTATCGCCCCGCTTCACCACATAGCTGTTGCCCTGAATGGGGGCACTGACCTGAGCGCCGGCCTGACGGGTCGGGATGGTCGAGACGAAGGGACCATCACCCAGCCCCTCAACCGGAGCGGCATTTTTACTGGAGGAACAGGCAAGCAGCAGCCATGAAAGAACGACGACACTGCTTCCCTGCCAAATACGCGAACGCATAGCGGATCCTTAACGACTAAACCAGAAATAGGCCACGACGGCCAGACCAATACAGAGCCAACCGAGCACGTCTACGTAGTGCATCAGTTTGCGTTCCATCTTCTCGCCACCCCAGCGCATCAAACCTGCCACCAGGAAAAAGCGCAAACCGCGGCCGATGAGGGAGGTGATGATGAAGGGCAACAGAGCCATTTGCAACAGCCCTGCCGTCACGGTAAAGACCTTGTAGGGGATCGGGGTGAAGCTGGCGATAAAGATGACCCAGATGCCCCACTGCTCGAACCAGTGGCGAGCGATGGCGATCTTGCTCTCATAACCGACGGAAGCCACCAACGGCTGCACTACCGGATCCCACAGGGCGTAGCCAAGGGCATAGCCAAACAGCGCACCCAGCACCGAGAAAACGGTGGCCAGCGTGGCGTAGTGCCACGCCTTGTGGGGCTTGCCGAGCGCCATCGGCGCCAGCATCACGTCAACCGGGATGGGCCAGAAGACCGATTCGATAAAGGCGGTGATGGAGAGATACCAGGGGGCGTATTTGTGGCGCGCCCACTGCATTACCAGTACATACAAACGGGAAAACAACTTCACTCAACATCTCCGTCGATCAGGGGAACAAAACGCACCGGTTCCAGAATTCGGCTGGTCAGCTGGGAGCCGGAGCGTTCAATCAGTTGCAGGGTCTGCTGGCTGTCGCCCACCGGCAACACCAGCCGACCGCCATCGGCCAGCTGATCGGTGAGCGCCGTCGGGATCTCGCTCGCCGCCGCCGTCACCAGAATGGCGTCGTAAGGCCCCTTGTTGGGCCATCCCAGCCAGCCGTTACCGTGCTTGGCCGAGACATTGTGCAGATCAAGCTGGCGCAGCCGGCGTCTTGCCTGGAACTGCAGCGACTTGATCCGCTCCACGGTATAAACGTGCTCCACCAGATGGGCGAGGATCGCCGTCTGGTAACCGGAGCCAGTGCCAATCTCCAGCACGTGGGCCGGATCATTTTGCATCAGCAGCTCGGTCATTCGCGCCACCATGTAGGGCTGCGAAATGGTCTGGCCATGGCCAATGGGCAAGGCGGTGTTGTCCCACGCCTTGTGGGCCATGGCCTCATCCACGAATAGCTGGCGCGGCACTTTCGCGATGGTCGCCAGTACGCGAAAATCGCGAATATCCTGCGCAATGAGCTGATTTAACAGGCGCTGTACTATCACACCCTCATCCCTGCAGATCTAACCAGGCCCCCAGACCAGCGAGACTGTCATAGGCAGTCATGTCAATGGTCAGGGGAGTTATCGAGACATAACCCTGCTCGATGGCAGCAAAGTCGGTTCCTTCTCCTGCATCCTGCTTGTCGCCGGGAGGGCCAATCCAATAGATGGGCTGACCGCGGGGATCCTCGGTGCGGATCACCGACTCCGCACGATGGCGATTGCCAAGGCGGGTCACTCTGATCCCCCGGATCTGCTCAAGCGGCAGGTCAGGTACGTTCACATTGAGGATCTGATCCGCTGGCAGGGGGTGCTTCATCAACCCCTTCACCAGCAGGGCCGCATAATGGGCCGCCGTGGCGAAATGGGTCTTTCCCACCAGCGAGATGGCGAGGGAGGGATAGCCAAGGTGGCGCCCTTCGGTCGCAGCCGCCACAGTGCCGGAGTAGATGACATCATCCCCCAGATTGGCACCGTGGTTGATGCCAGCCACCACCATGTCAGGCTCGGGGCGCACCAGCTCATTGACCGCGAGGTGGACGCAGTCGGTCGGCGTCCCCTTCACCGCATGATAACCGGTTTCGCTGATGCGGGTGACCCGCAGCGGCACCTCCAGCGTCAAGGAGTGACTTGCGCCGCTGCGGTTGCGATCCGGTGCCACCACCACGACCTCGCCGCAGGCGCGCAACGCCTCGCTGAGGGCACGGATGCCCTCGGCATGCACACCATCGTCATTACTGACCAGAATTCGCATCGGTTTGATTCCTGAAACCGTGATCGGCCTCTTCGGCCTGCATTAACTCGCGCACCACGCTGGTGGCAAAGGCGCCCGCCGGCAGGAAGAAGGAGAGAGTCAGCACCTCCCCCTCCAGTTGCCAGCTCATCTGCTCCGGCTTGAGCAGCAGCGGGCGGCGATCCTGATCCAGCCCCGCTTTCTCCAGCCCTTCACACCAGTCACTGTAAGACGCCAGTACGCCCTGCTCGAACTCGGCAGCGGCCCCCTGGCTGGCCAGCCGGCCACGGCCCCACTGGGGCGCGGTGAGCTGCACGTCGCCGGAGGCGAGACGCGCTTCCAGCTCGGGGGTCACGCTCTCTTCACTGAAGATGGAGTGGCTGCCCTTGAGCATCACGCAATCCCCGGCCAGCAGCTGATGGGCCAGCCCCTGCTCGATACGGGCGCTGACGATGGCATTGAACAGCATGCTGCGCGCGGCGGAGAGGTAGAGAGAGCGCTTGTTGCGATCCTTGATCCGCTTGCCGGCAAACATCGCCTTGGCCGCTTCCAGGTTGTTGCCTTCACGGCCGAAACGCTGCTCGCCGTAGTAGTTGGGCACGCCTTGGGTAGCGATAGCCTGCAGGCGGGACTCCAGCCCGTCGGCCTGCTCCAGACCGGTGAGGCGCAGAGTGAAGTGGTTGCCCTTGAGATAGCCAACCCGCAGCTTCTTGTTGTGGCGCTTCACCTCCAGGATCCGGATGCTGTCGCTCTCGATGACGGAGAGGTCCGGCTCGGCCTTGCCCGGCAGGTGAATGCCGAACCACTGCTCGGTCACTGCGTGGCGATCTTTCAGGCCCGCCCAGGTCACCGCATTGCGGTTGACCCCGGCCGCATCGGCCAGCAGGCCAGCCACCCAGGCGGTGTTCTCGCCGGTTTTACGCACCCGGACGAAGATGTGCTCACCCTCGCCACAGGGCACAAACCCGAGATCTTCGTTAACCACGAAGTCGGCGGCCTCGGCCTTGAGGATACCGCGGGCGGTGGGCGCACCGTGCAGGTAGGCAAGTTGTTCCAGCATTATTGTTTCACCAGTAAGACGACGGCTTCGGTGGCGATCCCTTCCTTGCGCCCCGTAAAGCCAAGCTGTTCGGTGGTGGTCGCCTTGACGTTCACCCGGTTCAAATCACATTGCAGATCGGCAGCCAGCACGGCGCACATGGCGTCGATGTGAGGCGCCATCTTGGGTGCCTGAGCGATGATGGTCACATCCAGATTGCCGATGGCATAACCTGCGCGCTGCACGCGGGCAAAGACATCCCGCAGCAGGATGCGGCTGTCGATGCCCTTGAATTCGGCAGCGGTATCGGGGAAATGGCGACCGATGTCACCGGCACCGATGGCGCCCAGCAGGGCATCGCTCACCGCGTGCAGCACCACGTCGCCATCGGAGTGGGCGATCAGTCCCTGCTCGTAGGGAACCGGCACCCCGCCCAGCATGCAGGGGCCAACCCCACCAAATTTGTGTACGTCAAAACCATGTCCAATCCGGATCATGCTCGCTCCTTGTTCGGCCTGTCTGTTCAGACCTCTTTGTTCTGATAGGTGGGCTTATGCCTGCTGGCTTAAAAACAGTCCCGCCAAAGAGAGATCCTCCGGCCGGGTCACCTTGATGTTGTCGGCACGCCCCTCCACCATCCGCACCACAAACCCGGCGCGCTCCATGGCGGAGGCCTCGTCGGTAATGGTGGCACCGAGCGCCAACCCCTCTTCCAGTGCCCGTCTGAGGGGGCCGGTGGGGAACATCTGCGGCGTCAGGGCATGCCAGAGCTGCTCGCGCTCGACGGTGGCAATGATATTGCCAGCCGCATCGGAGCGCTTCATGGTATCGCGCACCCGGCTGCCGAGGATGGCGCCACCGCTCGTCATGGCGGTGGCAATCAGGGCGTCGAGATCGCCGTGGGTCAGACAGGGGCGGGCCGCATCGTGCACCAGCACCCACTCCCCTTGCGCCACATGGAGGGCATTGAGGACGGAAAAGGCGCGCTCGGCGCCCCCCTCGACCCGCAGGATCCGCTCATCCTGCGCCACCGGGAGGGTGTCAAACCAGCGGTCATGGGGAGCCAGCGCCACGATCACCTGCCCGATGGCGGGGTGTGTAAGCAGCCGCTCCAGGGTGTGCTCGAGAATAGTCTTGCCCGCCAGTTGCAGATACTGCTTGGGGCACTCGGCCCCCATCCGGCTGCCAATGCCGGCGGCCGGCACGATCGCCGTCAGGGCTGGAATGCGGCTCGCATCAGTCATCGTAAGGGGCATCCGCTGGCACATTCTCTTTTTCTTTCTCTTTGGGGATGATCCGGTAGAAGGTCTCGCCCTGCTTGATGTAGCCCAGATCGTTGCGCGAAAGCTCCTCGATGGCCTCAAGGCCAGAGGTGAGATCATCGATCTCGCGATAAATCAGGTCGTTGCGATCCTTGAGGCTCTGGTTGTCCCGCTGCTGCTGCGAGATGGCCTCCGACAGACTCTGGTAGTCGGACAGCCCGTTCTTCCCCAGCCAGAAGTCATATTGCAGACCTCCCAGCAGGAGGATCAGGATCAGGGTGAATAGGCGCATGCTCTAGGTCTCCTTCAAGCGGCCTAGTGTCCCATATTCGGTGCAAAGACAAAAGAAAGCCAATACCCCGAAGGGGCCGGGCAAGCAGAAAAAAATGCCCAAAGGTGAGTCAGATAGCGCAAAACCCCGCCAAACCGGCGCAAGGATTGACCAGTGTGGTCAAGATGCGCCGGGGCGGGGTTGATTGTCAGAACAGAGGTGCGGCTATCAGTTGACGGCGACCGGTTCCCCTTCCAGCTCAGCCGGGGTGTTGTACTCCTCCTCAGCCTCGCGGAAACGCTCCAGCATGGTTTTTGAAGGCGCTTCTCCCAGCAGGCTGCCCGCTACAATCGCGATACAGGCAAACAGGAAGCCTGGGATGATTTCATACAACCCCAGCCAGCCGAACTGTTTCCAGACGATGACGGTGATGGCACCCACCAGCATGCCGGCCAGCGCGCCGTTGCGGGTCATTCGCGGCCAGAGCACGGAGAGCAGCACTACCGGGCCAAACGCGGCACCAAAACCGGCCCAGGCGTAACTCACCAGCCCGAGCACCCGGTTCTCCGGATTCATGGCAACGCTGATGGCGATCAGGGCGATGGCCAGCACCATCAGGCGCCCTACCCATACCAGCTCGCGCTGGGAGGCGTTCTTGCGCAGGAACGGCTTGTAGAGATCCTCGGTGATGGCGCTGGAGCAGACCAGCAGCTGGCAACTCAGGGTACTCATCACCGCCGCTAGAATGGCCGAGAGCAGCACGCCGGCAATCCAGGGGTTGAACAGGATCTTGGAGAGCTCGATAAAGACCCGCTCCGGGTTGCCGGTGACGCCGCCCGCCACTTCCGGGAAGCGGGCGAAGTAGGCTAGACCGAAGAAGCCGATGGCCACCGCGCCGCCCAGGCAGAAGATCATCCAGGTCATGCTGATGCGACGGGCATTGGCCATGGAGTGGTGGGAATCCGCCGCCATGAAGCGGGCCAGAATATGCGGCTGACCGAAGTAGCCGAGCCCCCACGCCATCAGGGAGATGATGGCGATTACATCCAGATTCTTGAACATGTCGAGGTTGCTGGCGCTCTTGGCGGCCACCTCGATCATGGCGCTGTCCACCCCGCCCACGGCGATGATGACAAAGACCGGGGTGAGGATCAGGGCGAAGATCATCAGGGTCGCCTGCACCGTATCGGTCCAGCTCACCGCGAGGAAACCGCCGAAAAAGGTGTAGGTGATGGTAGCGGCGGCACCGACCCAGAGGGCGGTGTTGTAATCCATGCCGAAGGTGCTCTCGAACAGGCGGGCACCGGCCACCACGCCGGAGGCGCAGTAGATGGTGAAGAAGAGCAGGATCACCAGTGCCGAAAGGATGCGCAGCACCTTGCTGTGATCTTCAAAGCGGTAGGTGAAGTAGTCCGGCAGGGTCAGGGCGTTGCGGTTCTTCTCGGTATGAACCCGCAGGCGGCCCGCCACCCAGCGCCAGTTGAGGTAGGCACCGATGACCAGACCGATGGCGATCCAGCTCTCGGAGATGCCGCTGATGAAGATGGCGCCGGGCAAGCCCATCAGCAACCATCCACTCATGTCGGAGGCGCCGGCGGAGAGGGCGGTGACCCAGCTCCCCATCCGGCGGCCGCCAAGGATGTAGTCGTCAAAGTTGCGGGTGGCGCGATAGGCAACAAAGCCGATCAGTACCATCCCGAGGATGTAAACCAGAAAGGTGATTAACATGGGTGTGCTGGCTGTCATGCAAAACTCCGTTTTATTTCATCTTTTACCCGCTCTGATGACGGGCTCGTCCCTAAAAACCGGCCTAGCTTAATCACCCATCCCTATCGGCTCAACCCCTTTATTAACAAACAGGAAACGCAATAAAAACCTTTGTGCAGCAAATCATCTCTACATCAAGGAGATAGAACCGAATTTCCTTTTCCGTCCGGACGAGAGATCAGAGCACTTGCCCCTGCTATTGAGCGTTTTATCTTCACATTTTGTTACTATCGAGCTTTTTACATCCTCCTCGCCCCCTCCTACACTCGCCGCCCTGAATCCAACGAACCGGGGCCACGCCTATGTCCTCTCATCTGTCGCAACTGCGCACCCTCGCCCGCCGTCTCCATCCGGTAGAGGAGTCGGGCCATCTCATCAGACGGGCCAAATTCGTTGGCCGCCTCTGGCTGCATCCGGGTGCCCGTGCCCTCTATCGCCAACAGGAGACGCTGCCGCTGCTGGCGCAGGCGATCACCCGCTTCCCCGATATTCTGGAAAAGCCGATTCACCCTTATCGCCACAAGGGGCTGCGCAAGGGGCTCCGCGCCGAGCTCATCACAGCCCACTACCGGCAGCTGGCACTGGCCCTGCCCGAAGCGCAGCAGCAGGCGATCTACAGCCAGAGCGGCTTGCAGCTTGCCAGCTGGCAAAGCGACAAGCTTACCGCGCCGCTCACCCTGCAGCTCGATTACCAGACCCACATGGCCAAAGAGGGGGAGATGAGCCTGACCCTCAAGCTCGGCGAGTCGGCGCTCTACTTCATGGCGCTCAACCTGCGCTGCGAGCCGCAGCCCACGCTGGAGATCTGCTCGCTGCAAGGGGGCAAGGGGCTGAGCGAAGAGATCAAGCTGGTCACCAAGGCGTGCGGCGGCCTGCGTCCCATGTCGTTGCTGGTCTACATGGCGGCCGAGCTGGCTCGCGGTCTGGGGTGTGAAACCCTGCTCGGGATCCGCACTCAAAGCCACGTCTACCAGTGCAGCAAGCGCACCGCCAACCGGGTCAAGTTCGATCTGGATGGGCTGTGGGAAGAGCATCAGGGCAACGTCATGGATGAACTCTGGATGAGCTTGCCGCTGCAGATACCGCGCAAGACGCTGGAGGAGATCCCCTCCCGCAAACGGGCCAGCTACAAGGCACGCTACCAGATGCTCGATCAGCTCGCCGGAGAGCTCGCCGACAATCTGCGCCGTAGCTAATCCGGCCCCGTACAAGGCCAGAAAAGAGAAAGGGCGAACAGCACGCTGTTCGCCCTTTCTTGTGGCCGATTACCGGGATTAGCCGTTGATGGCGACCGGCATGCCGCTGCGCTGCTCCAGCGCCTGTTTGACCAGCTGGGAGTCGCTGTCGGCGTGGGCAATGAAGCGGGTGATGGCCGGGGTCATCGGCAGCGGTGCCGGCAGGCTGGAGTTGAACTCCTCCTCGCTGCGCGACAGCGGCTGATGTACTTCCAGATAGCGGCGGCCATCCGGCTCGACAGAGGCCTTGAGCGGCTGGTTGATGAACTGGACGCGAGTGCCTACCGGTACCTTCTTGAACAGGTACTCGATGTCATCGTTGCGCAGACGCACACAGCCGTGGCTCACCCGCAGGCCGATGCCGAACTGGGCGTTGGTACCATGGATGGCGTACATCTTGCCGATGTAGAGCGCAAACAGCCCCATGGGGTTGTCAGGGCCAGCCGGCCATACCGCAGGCAGGCTCTCGCCACGGGCGGCGTACTCGGCGTGCATCTTGGCAGTCGGTGTCCAGGTCGGGCCCGCTTTCTTGCGCTGCACGCTGGTCACCCAGTTCTCCGGGGTGTCGGTGCCCAGCTGGCCGATGCCGATGGGCAGCACTTCCACCACCTTCTTGCCTTTCGGGTAGTAGTAGAGGCGCATCTCGGCCACGTTCAGCACGATGCCTTCACGGGGCGCATCCGGCAGGATCAGCTGATGGGGGATCACCAGCTTCTCGCCGGTCTGCACCAGCAGGGGGTCAGCCTTGGGGTTGGCTTCGATCATGTTGGTCAGCCCCAGCTGGAATTTTGCGGCAATGGCCTCCAGCGGCTGGCCGTTCTCTTCGGCCGGGACCACGTATTCCAGATTTTCCCCCACCAGACGGCTGTTGGCCGCAGGCAGAGCATATTCAACAGCGAAAACCGGCGCAGCGGTCAGCAGCAGGCTGTAGCAGAGTGTTGCCACACTATTGCGAAGGAGCTTCATAACTTTCCCATGATAATGACTGAGTTGACATCTCTGGGCTGACAGCTGATCAGACGAGGATCAGGGGCGCGAAGAGAAGGCCGCCATTTTTCTCTTCTGCAAAGCAAATTTCAACTGACAAGTAGCGGCGGGTCGACGATTAATATCGCTTTTTTTATCCGCCGCCAGCCCCTGTCGGTCGCCCGCTTATCCCTTCTGCCAGGAGCGCATATCGTATCCAGTGGGAGATTGGTGCAACCGCAGATGAAATTGCTCGATGATGGCGAAAATGTGGTCGAAAATATCGGCCTGGATCCCTTCGTACTCGGCCCAGGCAGTGGTCGCGGTAAAGCAGTAGATCTCCAGCGGCAAGCCGTCAGAGGTCGGCGCCAGCTGACGCACCATCAGGGTCATATCCTTGCGAATGCCGGGATGGGCGCGCAGATAGGCATCCAGATAGGCGCGCAGGGTGCCGAGGTTGGTGAGGTGACGGCCATTGATGGGGCAGCTCAAGGCATCGCTCAACTGCTGGTTGTAACTGCTCAGCTCCTGCTCCTTGCGGGTGAGATAGGGCGCCAGCAACTGGGCCTGCTTGAGCTGCAACTGCTCGTCGGCCGTCATGAAGCGCACGCTGGTCATGTCGATATTGATGCTGCGCTTGATGCGCCGCCCGCCCGATTCGGTCATCCCCTGCCAGTTCTTGAAGGAGTCGGAGATGAGGGCATAGGTGGGAATAGTGGTGACCGTCTTGTCCCAGTTCGACACCTTGACCGTCGTAAGGCCGATATCGGTCACCTCACCATCGGCGCCATATTTGTCCATCTGCAGCCAGTCGCCAACGTTCAGCATCCGGTTGGCAGAGAGCTGGATCCCCGCCACCAGCCCGAGGATGGGGTCCTTGAATACCAGCATCAGCACCGCGGTCATGGCGCCCAGACCGCTGAACAGGAACAGCGGCGACTTGCCAAGCAGCAGGGCGATCATCAGGATGCCGACCAGAATGCTGCCCACCAGCTTGGCCCCCTGGAAGATGCCGCGCAAAGGCAGATCCCGCCACAGCCGGATGTTGCGGCTCACCGCCAGCACGCAGTCGAGCAGGGTAAAGAAGGAGAGCAGCAGGAAGAAGAGGATCCAGAGCTGGGCCGACATCTCGATAAGCTTCAGGCTATCGGAACTGCGCGGCAGCCAGATCTCGGCCTGACCGAGCAGCACGGCCCCCTGAAAGACGAAAGCAAGCCGGTAGAAGAGGCGCTGTTGCAACTGGGGTGGCAACCACACCTGCTTGGCCCTGCCGAGGATGCCCACCAGCCGCACCAGCAGAAAGCGGTGCAACATCATGTGCAATAGCAGCGAGGTGACGAGGATGAAAGCGAGCGCAATCACCAGCCCCATCATGCCGGTCACCTCAACCCCAAGCTCCGACAGCCAGTTAAAAAACGTCTCTTTCATTCCTCTCCCCCTATGCTGCAATGCCAAAACGTGGCCGTCAGGGTAACGCCCCGAGCCTCCAAGTCAAATAACGGGTCGCCACAAACGACAACGCCCGGCAAAAGCCGGGCGTTGTGATGAGACCGATTGGCGTTAGCCGACCAGACCCAGGGCATCGCGGGCGATGACCAGCTCTTCGTTGGTCGGGATCACCATGGCGCAACGGCTGTCGGCGGTAGTGATGCGGCCTTCGCCACCCAGTACGGCAGCGTTGTTCGCCTCTTTGTCCACCTTGAAGCCGAACAGGGCCAGACGCGCCAGCACCATCTCGCGCACCATGGCGGCGTTCTCACCGATACCACCGGTGAATACCACGGCGTCCAGACGACCGTCCATCGCAGCGGCGTAGGCGCCGACATACTTGGCCACGCGGTAGGTGAAGACATCCAGCGCACGCTTGGCACCAGCGTCGGTAGCGTAGTTGGTGGTGACATAGCGGCAGTCGCTGCTCGCTTCAGTCATCCCCAGCAGACCGGACTCACGGGTCAGGGTGTGGTTGATCTGCTCCACGCTGTAACCAAGCTGGTCGTGCATGAAGAAGACCACGGCCGGATCGATGTCGCCACAACGGGTGCCCATCGCCAGACCTTCCAGCGGAGTCAGACCCATGGAGGTGTCAACAGATTCGCCGTTCTTGATGGCGCAAACGGAAGCACCGTTGCCCAGGTGGCAGTTGATGATGTTCAGTTCGTTCAGCGGCTTGCCCAGCTCTTTGGCCGCCTCTTCCGCGATGTAGCGGTGGGAGGTGCCGTGCGCGCCGTAACGACGGATGCCGTGCTCGCTGTAGAGCTTGTAAGGCAGCGCGTAGAGGTAGGCCTCCTGCGGCAGGGTCTGGTGGAACGCGGTGTCGAACACGGCCACGTTCTTGTCAGCCAGTTGCGGGAACACCTTGAGCGCAGCACGGATACCGATGAGGTGAGCCGGGTTGTGCAGCGGGGCGAACGGGATAGCGGCTTCGATGCCGGCGATCACGCTGTCATCGATGCGAACGGAACGGGAGAACTGCTCGCCACCGTGTACGATGCGATGGCCGATGGCCACCAGCTGACCGGCCAGAGACGGATCCTGCGGCAGGATGTGGCCCACGATGTGGTCGAGCGCTTCCTGGTGAGCGGCACCCGCTCCCAGCATGGCTTCGCCCTTGACCCCGTGGAGTTTCCATTTGATACGTGCATCATCCAGATTGAAGCATTCGGCCAGGCCGGACAGCATGTCCTCACCTGTTTCGGCGTCCATTACGGCAAATTTCAGGGAAGAGCTACCGCAGTTAAGGATCAGTACCAACTTGCTCATTTTCTACATCTTCCTGTGCTTCGGCTTTATGCCGACAGTGTCGTGTCATCCAAAAGAGGATGGGATTCCCCTGCCGGGGGCTTATGGTCGCAGGAGGGTGCGTCCAATTTTTCAATTCTTGCTCTTGAAAGAGTCATCGCAACTTGTGGTGCGTATCACTCGTCTCAATGCTTGCGAGTCTCGACGCATCAGCTGCGCAGGGCTCGCTTCAATGGGGATGCTCAGGCAATGGCCAGCAGATCCCGATGTACCTTGACCACCAGCTTCTTCACTTTGGCGGCCTGGTTGCGCGTACAGAGCGGGCGATGCAGTTCGCCCGGCCAGAAGATGGCGAAATCGCCCGGTTGCAGCGCCAGATAGGTAGTCTGCTCGTCATCGACAAACCAGAGGTCGGGATGGGGATGGTCAGCCCCTTCGTCTGCATACTCATGAGGCCCGACACCGATCCACTCTTCGCCTGCCAGCAGCAGCTGGATATCGAGATAGTCGCGGTGGAACTCGCCACGGCGATCCGCAGCCGGCTCGGTCATCTCCTCGCTCACCAGACAGAACAGCTTGAGGCCATCAATCTCGCTCTTGCCAAGGGGCGCCTCGCGCCACTGGGCAACGCTTTTGACTACCTCGACCATGATGCGATCCAGCGGGGCAGGCAGCGGCGTCCGCTGCAACGTGTTCAGGCTACCGGTGATCATGGTGCGAGCATCTTCCTGTTAGGTATATCTGCGCGGCATCTTTGCCGCCCAATGAAAAAGGACCTGTTACAGGTCCTTCGATAATGCCCCCGGCGATCCGTGCAGAGGGATTAGAGCTAATGCTCATATTCAGCATATTGGGGCACTGTTACACACTCATCCGGTGGTTGCCAAGAGCGTGAACCCCATTTTTCGGGTGATCGTACCAGCTGAAACCATATTATTCACCACCCTTTTGCCGGCGACTTTGACCAGACGCAAAAACGGGAGCATCTGCTCCCGTTTTTTTCACGCAACCGGTTTCATTCAAGCCTTGCCGGCGTTTTCCACTGGTTTGGCGTACATGGCTCGCCAAATCGCCTTGTGTTCTTCCGGCACCTCGGACTGACGGGTCAGAAAAGCCGCCTGCTCGATGGTGTTGGCCTTGCCGGAGACATCTGCCGCCAGATAGTTGCTCGGGAAGAGGCGGTAGCTGCTCCAGATCGCCTTGTCGATCAGAGCCGCCAGCTCGTCCGGATCGCTAAAGCCCTCGGTAATCGGCGCGCCAAAGGCAACGTGAACCCGCCCCTTCATGCCGACGATGCCGGCAACGATGCTCTCGATATCCTCGAACTCGCCCTTCTCGTAACTGCCGTTGACCGACTTCTCGTAGAGCTCGCGTGCCTTCGCCTTGTCGGTGGGATCCAACTCGTAGCTGATGCTGACCGGCACGATATTGAGGCTGCGCATGTAGTCGACGAAGTCGATCTTCTGCTTCTTGCCGTCGACGTAGAACATCTTGAGGATGGCCGGATCCGTCTTGTCATCGCCATTCTTGGCGCGCCCTTCCTTCTGGGCGATCCAGATGGAGTGGCCTTCATGCACCGACTGGCCGATGTAGGCGGAGAGCTCGCCGAGCGCCTTCATCATCTCCCGCGGTCCCTTGGCGGAGCGCTTGACGATAAAGCTCTTGTTGAGCTTCATCAGCTCGGTGGCGCAGGGTTTGCGCAGCAGGTTGTCGCCGATGGCGATGCGGACCGTGTCAAAACCGTGGGTATAGAGACCCCAGTTGACGAAGGCCGGATCCATGGCGATGTCCCTGTGGTTGGAGACGAACAGGTAGCCCTGCTCCTTCTTCAGATGCTCGATCCCGGAGAAGGTCACCCCCTTGGTGGAGGTGGCGATCATCCGGGACATATAGTTGGTCACCCCGACCTGCACCTGATGCACTGTGGTCACTTTTGACCACTTGTAGCGCAGCACCTGGCGGATCAGCGGGCGAATCGCCCAGCCCAGCCAGCTCATCAGGGAGCCAAAACGGTATTTGGCGATGGCACCGATAAATTCATCATCCTGGATCAGCCGTTCGATGGCCGCCGGCACTTCTTCATCGCGGTAAGGGCGAATGTCCGCGAATCTGTCAACTTCAGTCACAATGTCAGCCTTGCATGCTAGGAAACCGCAGCCAACCCGCGTTGGCCGGGGAAAATTCAGGGCGCAATTTTACACGCTTTTATGGCAAGGGGTATGAGACAAGCATGAATAGTGAGATCTGACCAGTTAATTAATCGGATGTCAGGGCCAGGGTGACGGCCGCCTCGGCATGAATGGCGGTGGTGTCGTAGAGCGGCACGGCCGCCTGCGCCTGCGCCTCCCCCACCAGCAGGGCAATCTCGGTGCAACCGAGGATCACCGCCTCGGCGCCGGCAGCAGCCAGCCCGGCGATAATTGCCAGATACTCGGCGCGCGATGCGTCACGGATCTCGCCCAGACAGAGCTCGTCATAGATGATGCGATGGATCCGCTCCCGCTCAGCCTCGGCAGGCACCAGCACCTCCAGCCCGAAGTGCGTCTGCAGCCGTCCCTTGTAGAAATCCTGCTCCATGGTAAAGCGGGTGCCGAGCAGGCCGACCCGTTTTATCCCGTCCGCTTGCAGGCGGCGCGCGGTGGCATCGGCGATATGGAGCAGCGGGATATCGATGGCGGCCTCAATCTCGGGCGCCACCTTGTGCATGGTGTTGGTGCCGATCAGCAAGAAATTGGCGCCGCCATCCTGCAGTTTGCGTGCTTCGGCCGCCAGCAGGCGGGCAGTGGCGGGCCAGTCACCGACATGCTGCAGCCGCTCTATCTCGGCAAAGTCGACGCTATTGATCAGCACCTGCGCCGAGTGCAGGCCACCGAGCTTGGCTCGCACCCCGCGGTTGAGCGCCTGATAGTAGCTGACAGTAGACTCCCAGCTCATGCCACCCAGTAGACCGATACATTTCATAACAGCTCCTTTCATCCCAAGGTAAGGCAGTGCCACGTCACCTTGCAGGCAAGGTCACGCGAGCGAGATAAAAAAGGCCCCGCAGGGCCAACAAGACAGCCGGTAAAGGCCTGGGTCAACCCCGGGCTAAATCCAGATCATCAGCACGCAGGCCGCCGTAGCGATCCCCATGCCGAGGTTAAAACGGCGCCAGCCCCGGGCGGTGCGGATAAGACGGCGCACCTGAGCGCCGAACAGTACCCAGAAAGCACCGGTATAGAGGCCGGTCACAAAGAAGATGGCGAGCACCCAGATGGCCGATGGCCAGTAGGCTTCTCCCGCCAAGGTGAAACCGCTGATGGCGGAGAGCGCCATCATCCACGCCTTGGGATTGAGCAGTTGCAGCATGGCCCCCTGATGGGCGGGAATGAGCGGCCGATTGCCTTCTGCCGGGCCGCTGGCGGTCGCCACCTTCCACGCCAGCCAGAGCAGGTAGGCCGAGCCGATCAGCTTGAGACCGTCGTGCAGCAGCGGCACCTTGTCAAAAATCACCCCGAGCCCCAGCGCCATGGCGAGGATCATCAGGTTGATCCCCCCGACCACCCCCACCAGCAGGGGCAGCGTGCGGCGAAATCCCTGCGCCGCCCCGGCGCTGGTGAGCAGCATATTGTTTGGCCCCGGCGTACCGCAGGTGACCAGTGCAAACCCCGCGAGGGGCAGTACCCAGTTCAGATCCATCTCAACCTCGTTCAGACCACATATCGGACTGCCTGCCAGACAATCCGTCAGATAAAGCAGCCCACCAATATGCAGAAGCGGCAGCCCGACCACAAGGAGAAAGCGGGTGGGAAAAGCCTCAATACCAGAGCATCACCACGCAGAGGGCAGTCAGCAGGCCGAGGGAGCCGTTGAGTCGACGCCAGCCCCGATCCGTGCTGATCCAGTTGCTCAGCTGATGGCCAAAGAGCACCCAGACAAAGCAGGTGGGCAGCGCCACCAGCGCAAACATGATCATCACTGCCAGCTGGCTGGGCCAGTAACCGGCACCGGTCAGACTGAACAGACTGATGGCGGAGATCCCCATCATCCATGCCTTGGGGTTGAGAAACTGGAAGCCCAACCCCTCCAGGAGGGTCAACGGCCGGGCGCGCCGCGCCGGATCGCTCGGGGCTCCTGCCACCGCGATGCGCCAGGCCAGCCAGAGCAGATAGAGGCTGCCGAAGATCTGCAAGCCGAGGCGCAGCAGAGGCCAGCGCTCGAACAGGGGATAGAGCCCCAGCGCCAGCACCAGTTGCAGCACAGGTTGCCCCAACGCTACGCCAAACAGGTGTGTCAGGGTGCGCCGCACGCCGAAGTTGGCACCGGAGGCCGTCAGCATCAAGTTATTGGGGCCGGGCGTGCCGCAGGTGAGCACGGCGAAGCCAAACAGGGTGGCATACCATTCGAACGTCATGAGCGACTCCTCTCTTGATGGGTTGATTGTATCGACACAATTAACCCTCAATGGTTGTTATTAGGTTGAAATTCACGCTATATTGCCCTCAAGTTTCGATCAATGGATTTATTGTCACCATGACAATCTGGACACCGGATCTCTCCGCCTTCGATGGCCCCCTCTACCTCAGACTGGCCAGCGCCATCGAGCAAGCCATTGTGGATGGCTCGCTGCCCGCCCAAACCCGTCTGCCCACCCACAGGGCGCTGGCGGACAAGCTGGGGGTCACGGTGGGTACAGTCACCCGCGCCTACAGCGAGGCGGAGCGGCGCGGGCTGGTCGCCGCCCGGGTCGGCCACGGCACCTGGGTTAAAGGAGCGAACACGGATCCCGCCAATCAGTGGGTGATCCGCACCGAGGAGGGGCCGCGCATCGAGTTGTGGCAAAACCTGCCGGTGCAGCTCGATCGGGCCGCCTTAATCCGCCCGCTGCTGGAAAACCTGAGTCAGGGGGATCTCAACCAGCTGCTTGGCTATGGCAAGGAGGCGGGCCAGCCGGATCAGCGCCAGCGCTTTATCGAGTGGCTGACAAGGCAGGGTATTGCGGCGCAAGAGGAGCGGCTGCTGTTCAGCCACGGCGCCCAGCACGGCATCATGCTGGCCATGCTGGCAACCGGCTGTGTCGGCGAGAGTCTGATGTGCGAGGGGCTCAGCTATCCGGGCATGCTGGGCAATGCCCGCCAGTTGAAGAATCAGGTCATCGGTCTTGCCATGGATGAGGAGGGGCTACTGCCCGATGCGCTGGATGCGGCCTGCCGCAGCCGGCGTGCCAGAGTGCTCTACCTCACCCCTACCCTGCAAAACCCCACCACCGCCATCATGTCGCTGGAACGGCGCGAGGCCATCGTCGCCGTTGCCCGCCGGCACGACCTGCTGATCATCGAGGATGACGTCAACGGTCTGCTGCCGGAGCCCCATCAGGTGCCGCTGGTCAATCTGGCGCCGGAGCGGGTCATCTACCTCGGCAGTCTGGCCAAGATCGCCTGCGGCGGCATGCGGGTCGGCTTCGTGCTGGCGCCTGACCACCTCAAGCAGGGCTTCGCCCAGGCGATGCGCCTCTCCAGCTGGATGGTGAGCCCCCTGCTGGTCGAGCTGGCCTGCCAGCTGGTGAGCCAGCCGGGGATCGACCAGTTGATCCGCGAGCAGCGGCAAACTCTGGCACGTCGTGGCGAGCTGCTGCACCACCTGCTTCCCGGCGCCCGCTGGCAGCCGGGCAGCATGCACGCCTGGTTGCCGCTGCCCGAGCCGTGGCGCAGTCAGGAGTTCGCCGCCGCAGCCGATGCCCTTGACGTCGGGGTGGCGAGCGGGGAACACTTCGCCGCCGGCCAGTTTGCCGCCCCGCAGGGGGTACGCCTGAGCCTGAGCCAGCCCGCCACCGATGCCCGCGTAGCCGAAGGGCTGGAGCGGCTGGCCCAGCTGCTGCGGGGCACGCCCCCCAGCAATCCCCTGCTATAGTCTGCCCTGCCAACCACAATGACCCGTCAAGGAGATGCCATGCCCCGCTTCAGAGCCACCCTGCTCGCCTCAACCCTGCTGCTGGGCGGGTGCGCCTCGCCAGCCCATCAACAGCTGGGGGTGGTCATCACGGGTCTGGAGGGGGAGCTGCAACGGCTGGAGGAGGAGTTGGCGGCCATGAACGGCCTCAACTATCAGAAGGCGATCGACGCGCCGCTCAGCTTGCGCCGCTATCTGAAAGCGCCATCCCCCACGCCGGAGGGACTGGTGCCGCTTCGCAGCCAGCTGCAGGATGGGCCGCAGCTCAGCTATGACTACCGGTTGCCAGCGGGGATGAGCACCCTGCCGCTGGATAATCCCTGTCAGCGCTACGAATTCGAGCTGCGCCACCTTGGCCACCTCGGGCAGCTCGAACTAAGCTGGCAAGGTGCCGGGGGAGAGGGGGAACGCATGATCAGGCAGACCGAGTGCAGCTTCCCGGCCAAGACCAGCGAGATGTGATAACTGCTCATCATGCCCCATCCCGCCCTCTGCTGACTACTGTCAACTTTTCATCCGCCCAAAACTGGGCCTATCTATCCCTTGGCTCTACCATGATCCATTCAAGGATTGGTAAAAAGGGAGTGTTGTATGGCGATATTGCTGCTTGATGAGGATCCTCTGCTGCGCAGCGCCATCATCCGGCAACTGACCGAACAGGGTGTGCTGGCCGAACATATTCACTACCACAACCACCCGGAACATGGGCACAACGGCCTGCTTGCCCTGCTCCAGCAACAACCTTTTGATGCCATCATCTGCCAGCAGGACAAGCAGCAGGGGCTTGAAGGGGCCCGCCTGCTCCACGAGGCGCACTACCTCGGCCTGCTGCAACCCGGTTGCGTCCTGCTGCTGCTCGATGCCGACGCCAGCGAGCAGGAGTTTCTCCCCTCGGATCTCTACTTCTCCCTCTATCTGCCGCTCCCCTTTATGACTGGTCAGCTCGACGAGGTGCTGCGCCAGCTGGTGCACCTGAGCTCACTCACCCCCTCCCTCAGCGCCCCCATCGCCCTGCGGGAGTGGCAGATCGCTACCGCCACCTGTGAAGACCTGCTGTTCCAGCCGGAACATCGGGAGCTCAACCCCTGGCTGGATCGACTCAAGGGGTATCTGCTGCTGCAATCCGACGATCAGATGGCAGCCGCCCAGCACTACGCCCTCTGCGCCAACGAATACCGCACCAACTGGCCCCGAGCCGGCCTCTTTTACGGCCTGCTCGGGCTGGGAAAACTGCAGAGCGCTCTCACCGATCTGCAGCGCCATCAGGATACCTTGCTGCTGGCCACCAAGCGGGAGCTGACGCTGGCCAGCCAGCTCCATCAACATCAGTGGCAAACCGCCTGGGGCACGCTGCAGGAGCTGCAAAAAATCCGCCCCCACCAGCCACGCTGGCACCAGCTGGCAATGCTGCTGGGATTGATCTTGCAGGATGAGGATAAGGTGCTGGAGCAGGTCCACAGCCTCAATCTGCGCTATTTCGGTGAGCTGCATCCCCGCCAGTCGCTGGAGAGCTTCATGCTGAGCGCGGCGCTGGCGGTACTGTGGCAGAGCCCGTCAGCCAACCGGATCCGCTCCCTGCTGCAGGAGTGGGTTCACCTCAAGCGCACCGTGACTCTGCAGGCGCACGAGTACGAGCTGCTGCAGGCGCTGAAACTGGGGCTGGAGTACCGCTTCGACGAGGCGTTGATCCTCATCTCGCACCATCAGCCGGATCAGGCAAGCACCAGTCATGTCACCCTGTTGCTCGGTTTTGCCGTCAGCCAGTTCTGCGGGCTGCCGCACCATGCGAGCCGCTACCTCACCCAGCTATCCGAATATCGCATCCGGGTCGCCCCCCATCCCCTCACCCGCCAGCTCTTTCACCATCTGGTGAGCGAGCTGGGAGTGCGCCTGACGGCCCGTGAACAGCGTCTCACCGAGCTGCGCCAGACCCGCCACCGGGCGATGCACCTTGGCGACCACCAGCTGGCACTGCAGGCGGGATTGCAACTGCAGGAGGAGTTTCCCGCCCTGCCCGGCGATGCCTGGCAACTGCTGGAGCTGCTGCAGCACAGCTGGCCCGCTGGCATGGCGGCGCCCAAGGTGGCGCTGGTGGTAGACCGGCTGGAGCGGCGCCTGCGCCATAGCCCCGCCTTTCTGGAGCAGCACGGGGAGCAGTATCGCCAGACTCTGAGCGAGATCCGCAGCCACCTGCAACCCAAGCTCTCCGGCAGCATGCCTGCGAGCAATGCCGGCAAGCCGCCGGCGTCATAAAGCCCAAGCGACCAGTGAGCCTCAACGAGAGAGGGGAGCCATGGCTCCCCTCTCTTATTCCGGTTATCACTTCCCGTTCGGCCCCGGGCGGGCGGGGCGATTCAGAGCCCGTCCGGCGTCAGCGCAACCCGCAGAAAATCCTTCCAGCTGATGATGCCGACCAGAGCCCCGTTTTCCAGCACCGGCAGGCAGGAGACATTCTTCTCCAGCATCAGCTGCACGCCCTCGCGCACGGTGAGTTGGGGGGCGATGGTGACGGGGTGGCGGCTCATGATCTGATGCGCACGTTTGGTGAGAGTTTCGGTATCGCGGGTCATCTCGGCCTCGGAGTCGAGATAGGGGCTGATGGCGCGAAACAGGTCGCGGTCGGAGATGACCCCCACCAGCTCCCCCTCCTCCAGCACCAGCAGATGGCGAAAGTGGGCCTGCTCGAAGATATCCTTGATGACGCTGAGCCGATCATCCATCGACACGGTGGCGACCCGGGTCGTCATAATATCCCTGATAAGCATGCTAACCTCCCGTAACCAAACTGGTTTCTCTGTTATGGCATGTTTTTGTCATACCAGCCATAGCGAGCCGCGCGCCAAAGTGCAAATCTGCGCCTTTTCACGTAAGATCCGCGCCAGTTTTTCTCCTCCATTTTTGAGCAAGCAGATCCCACCCATGATAGTTGCCAGTCAAATCGAACTGATCCGCGGCGGCCGCAAGCTGCTGGACAACGCCTCCGCCACCATTCACCCGGGCCACAAGGTGGGTCTGGTGGGCAAAAACGGCTGTGGCAAGTCCACCTTTTTTGCACTGGTACGGGGGGAGCTGGCCATCGACAGCGGCAGCTTCAGCCTGCCCGCCGGCTGGCAGATTGCGGGCGTGGCGCAGGAGACCCCGGCGCTCGACTGCTCCGCTCTCGACTACGTGATCGACGGCGACAAGGAGTTCCGCGCGCTGGAGGCCGAGCTCGCCCAAGCCGAGCAGGATGACAACGGCCTGCTGGTGGCCGAGCTGCACAGCAAGCTCGACACCATCGGCGCCTACAGCATCCGCGCCCGCGCCGCCGAGCTGCTGCACGGCCTCGGCTTTGCCGACGAGCAGCTCAGCTCGCCGGTACGCAGCTTCTCCGGTGGCTGGCGCATGCGCCTCAACCTCGCCCAGGCGCTGCTCTGCCGCTCTGATCTGCTGCTGCTCGATGAACCGACCAACCACCTGGATCTCGACGCCGTCATCTGGCTGGAGAAGTGGCTCAAGGGCTATCAGGGCACGCTGGTGCTGATCTCTCACGACCGCGATTTCCTCGATTCGGTCATCAGCCGCATCATTCATATCGAGAACGGCAAGCTCAACGAATACACCGGCGGCTACTCCGACTTCGAACTGCAACGCGCCGAACATCTGGCCCAGCAGCAGTCGATGTACGAGAAGCAGCAGCGCGAGATGGCCCACATGCAATCCTATGTGGACCGCTTCCGCTACAAGGCCTCCAAGGCCCGTCAGGCCCAGAGCCGCCTGAAAGCCATGGAGCGGATGGAGAAGATCCTGCCCGCCCACGCCGACTCCGAGTTCAGCTTCGAGTTTCGCGAGCCCTCGGCCCTGCCGACCCCGCTCATCGCCATGGAGAACCTCTCTGCCGGTTACGGCGACAAGGTGATCCTGGAGAAGATCAAACTCAATCTGGTACCGGGTTCGCGCATCGGTCTGCTCGGTCGCAACGGCGCCGGTAAATCGACCTTTATCAAGATGCTGGCGGGCTCCAACCCGCCGCTCTCCGGCAAGCTGGAAGTGAGCGCCGGGGTGAGCATCGGTTACTTTGCCCAGCATCAGCTGGAGACCCTGCGTCTCGACGACACCCCGCTCGATCATCTGGTGCGCCTCGCGCCGGACAAGACCGAGCAGGAGCTGCGCAACTATCTGGGCAGCTTTGGCTTTCACGGTGACAAGGCGCTGGACAAGGTGGCCCCCTTCTCCGGCGGTGAAAAGGCGCGGCTGGTGCTGGCGCTGATCACCTGGCAAAAGCCGAACCTCTTGCTGCTCGATGAACCGACCAACCACCTGGATCTGGAGATGCGCCACGCCCTGACCATGGCGCTGCAAGGCTTCGAAGGGGCCATGGTGGTGGTATCACACGATCGCCACCTGCTGCGCACCACCACCGACGACTTCTATCTGGTACACGGTGGCCGGGTCGAGCCGTTCGACGGCGATCTCGACGACTACCACAAGTGGCTTGGCGAGCAGGAGAAAGAGGCCAACGCCAAACCGGCCGATGGCCCCGTCTCCGCCAACTCGGCGGTAGCGCGCAAGGATCAGAAGCGGCGCGAGGCGGAGTTCCGCCAGCAGACCCGTCCGCTGCGCCAGAAGCTCGAAAAGCTCGAAGCGAGCATGGAGAAGCTGCAGGGCAAGCTGGCCGACATCGAGAGCCAGCTGGCCGATCCGGCCATCTACGAGGAGAGCGCCAAGCAGAAGCTCTCCGAGCTGCTCAAGTCCCAGGGCCCCATCAAGGAGGAGCTGGAGAACGTCGAGATGGAGTGGATGAGCCTCTCCGAAGAGCTGGAAACCATGGAGCAGGAATTCCTTGCGTGACGAAATGCTGATGGCCCCGGAGCGGGTCGCTGCCGATGAACTCCCCTCCCCGCGCGGCTTCTGGCAGTGGAGCGGCGAGGTGTACGGCGCCCGCAGTCATGACTGGCTCACCGTGCAGGAGCTGGGGGGCAACGTCAATCTGGCCCTGCTGCTGCATCGCCTCGATCAGCTCGGGATCCCGGTCGACCTGCTCGATCTGCAGCCCGCCCTGCTGCAAACCGAAGCCGTGCTGACCCCCTGGCGCGCCCTGCGCAAAAACGCCAAGGGGCGGCTCGGTGAATCCGAATATCAGGCCATGCTGGCCCACGAGCTGGAGCTGGAACGGCTCCAGCAGGGGGTGCTGCTGCAAACCCTGCGCAGCCTCACCCTGGTGCGCGGCAAGAGCCAGAATCTGTTGAACTATCTATCGCTACTGGGGGCCACGCAGGGCCCCCTCAGAGACCTAATATGCTGAGTTATCGCCACGCCTTTCACGCCGGCAACCACGCCGACGTGCTGAAACACACCGTTCAGGCCCTGATCATCGAATCCCTCAAGAAGAAGGAGAAACCCTTCATCGTGCTGGACACCCATGCCGGCGGCGGTCTCTACGACCTGCGCGGCGAGTGGTCGCAGAAGAAGGCGGAGTATGCCGACGGCATCGGCCGGCTGTGGGACGAGCACGGCCAGTGGCCCGCCATGGCCCCCTATTTCGCCGTTATCGACGAGATGAATAGCGATGGCCAGCTCCACTACTACCCCGGCTCACCGGAGCTGTCGCGCCGCCTCACCCGCGAGCAGGACAAGCTGGCGCTGATGGAGCTGCACAACAACGAAGTGGAAGATCTGCGCGCCAATATGGGTTACGACCCGCGCGTTGCCGTCCACCATAGGGACGGCTTCGAGGGACTGGTCGCCCTGCTGCCCCCCACCCCGCGCCGCGGGCTGGTGCTGATCGACCCGCCCTATGAGCTCAAAGAAGATTATTTCGCCGTGGTCGATACCCTTAAAAAAGCGCAGAAGCGCTGGGCCACCGGCATCTACGCCCTCTGGTACCCCATTCTGGGGGAAGAGGCGGACAAATCCCGCGACATGCTGCGTGCCATCAAGCGTGAAAACTTCGGCAACGTGCTGGTGGCCGAGCTGGAAGTGGCCGGTCAGACCAAGGATTGGGGCATGAACGGCTCAGGCATGCTGATCATCAGCCCGCCCTGGATGCTGGACGAGCAGATTGAAGCTTTCCTCAAACCGCTGTGTGCCAAGCTGGCGCAGGGCGCCGGCGCCCAGTACAAGGTCGAGTGGCTCAACAAGGTCGAAGAGTAAGCCCGCACCAACCCGCTCCGGTGCCCAGTCAAGGCGCCAGCGAGACGATCAGCCAAGCCGCTCACCGTGGCGGCATGGCCTACAAAGAGAAGCCCCGTTCAGGGGCTTCTTGTTTTTTACCCGCCAGCGCTTTTCCCCACCGACACGGCTACCCGCCAACACTTTTTATCCAGCAACACAGTGGCAGCACTTTCCACTCGCTGCGCCAACCGGTCGCGATTTATTAATTGCTTGATCTGGCTCAGAAAATCCCCGCATCGCCCTTTCCCTTGGCCAAGGGGCCGGTACTATAGCCAATTGGCAACACGAGCCTCGTCGGAGTCACCCCAAGAGCCATGCCAGCCACACCACGTTGGTTAAAAGCAGCAGACTGGAGGCTGTAATTCAGGGGCGGTAGCCATGCCGGATGGAATGGATAAGCGAACGTTGCCCACGACTGCCCAGTCAACATGGTGACAGCCTTATGCTGATTTCTGACCCGCTCACGCAGGCGTGCTTTGGCGGCGCTTGCCAAGAGTGCGCTGAGCACTGATTTTTCACACAGTAGTAACGGTGGCGCAAAAAGAGGAAGTCAAGCGAATACGCTCAGCATAAGAAGCAAACGGGTAACATTATGATTTAATGATTTTTTTACTTGGCGGCAGTGAAAATGTTACGGAGTTATATGGAATGCTCTGCTAACGGATTAATGCCGCCTTCCATCTAATCACAGTAAGGTCTAGCATGCATTACTGGAACAAGGCCAACTTCAAGGGCCTGAAAGAAATAGCCGAAGCATTGTGTCACAAGAGTGGCTATGAGGGCTACGCGCGCTACTGCCTCTTAAGAGAAAAAGGACTCAAGAAGGAGGCGCTTGTTGAATTGCGGTCGTTTATAGATCAGTCACGCATTCTTCCTGTTGATGAGCAGCGGGCTATGGCTAGCGAATTGGCTGAAATGCATTTCTATAACCGAGATATACATCAGTTCTTTCCGCAGCCAGCCGCAGCCTATGTCGGTGATGTACTTCAGAAGTGGTGTGATGAGAGCCCGAGATCCCCGGAGCCATATCGGTGGAGTGGTGTAGTTTGCGGCAACTCGGAGCTATTTGAGCGTGCTCTACGGGAAGATCCTGAGGATGAAATCTCGTTAAGCCGTCTTGTCCTGCAGGAATTGCAGAGCGTGGACTTTGCAACTCATCACCTTTCTGAGTCGGTATTTCTTGGCCCAGAGTCGGAAGCGGATGAGGCTTTGGCTAAGGCTGTGGCATACGCCATTCGGCTGCCGGTAAATGAGTTAAAGACCAGGCACATGGAAGAGATAGCGTATTACCGCAGCTTGCTGAGTGCTTGGCGTGAGTATCGGGGCGGCAGCAGGCAAAAGCCTTTCCCAGAATGGAGTGCCGAGCATGGGCATAAGTTTTCTTTCGGGTCTGTCGTCTACTACGGTGGGGGCCAGACCTAACAAGTCAATGCAGCCGACGCCGTGCCGGCGCGGCTGATTTCCAACGTTATAAAAATTGAAACATCGGAGCCCGTAGGTTCGAATAGCGCAGCGTATTCGGACAATCGCGAATATCCCCGCCAATACATCACCAAGGTTCGGAAGATCCCCTTTCGGGGCTTGTATCAGTCACCCTGATGCAACCCAAGGCTCGTCGGTGCCACTATAAGCTGGATTTATGGGTTTTCCGATAATGCCCCAACTTTTGCTTATAGTGGCTGTGGCCAGCCTGAAAGAGGTTACTTACCGGCCGCAGCCCGTAGACTCGAAAAGTCGCGAATAAAGCAATCACAATAGATATTCTGATAGCCCCCTGACTTACCCTCCACCAACGACAAAAGGGCTAATAATAGGCCATAAAGCACCTATGACAATTGAATCTATCGAAACTGAACTACTCAATGAACTGAGGGCAATAGATGATTACCTCAACAAAGACAGAGTAATATATAACGAAGTGCGCGGAGCCATAAATATAATAAAAAACAAAAACAAGTTTCATTACCATAAAATAAAACACAAGCTATTTATGGACTTCAGAATGATTGATGACCACCAAATAGATGACCCGCAACTTGATTTTCATCTGGATAGAGCTTATAAGCTTGCAGCATTCTTAGAAGATGTAATCATTTAATCCAACTTATCTTTCCAAAACTTATACGATACAACAGTCACCCCGACAATTAATGCTTTGGAATAGTTTCATGCAAAATAACCCATTTAGAATCCCGACAGATGATGAAATAGCTATTGCAGAGAGAAAACTAGGCATCACATTTCACAATGACTATCGATGCTTTTTAAAATCTGGTAGTGATGTCGCAAACGCAATTTTTGAAGCAGCAGTTATTCTGCCCGGCGCAGGCCGCCTTGATATTTTTGAAATGGCTAGAATAGCTTGGGAAATCATAGGTGTACCGAGGGATTTATTGCCTTTCATTGAAGATAATGGTGACTATTTCTGCATATCAAAAACAGGAGAAGTCATCTATTGGTCTCATAATGGAAGCTCTAATGAAAAATGGCCGAACATGTCTGCATGGCACAATCAAGTTTGTATAAATCTTGAGTGACCAAAAATGCTCGCAACCACCATCTCGATAGCAGAATTTACTGACACGGAGGCGGTTCTGTCATTCACTGATTAAGCCCGTAGGTTCGAATAGCAAAGCGTATTCGGACAATCGCGAATACCCCGCATCACATAAGCAGGGATCGGAAGATCCCCTTACGGGGTTGATATCGACCACCTTGGGGCAAACCAAGGCGCACCGATACCACTATAAGCTGGATTTATGGGTTTTCCGATAATGACCCAACTTTTGCTTATAGTGGCTAGCGCCAACCTGAAAGCGCCTACTTACCGGCCGCTGGGCGCTTGTCATATACTCTTCCGCTCCTACGACACGCCGGGGAGGCGTTGATATGCAGTCACAGACTCACACTTTTATCGTCAATGGCAGCGCGCAGCCCTGCCTGCAGGCGGGCAGCGGCGAACCGCTGCTGCTGATCCATGGCGCGCTGGCCAACCACACCCTCTGGCTCGAACATATCGAGCAGCTCTCGCAGCACTACACCGTCTATGCCCCCACCCTGCGCCACTTTGGCGAGGCGGGTAGAGAGGGGCCGTTTGGCCTTGAGACCCATGCCGGTGATCTGCTTGCCCTGCTGGAACAGTTGCCGTGCGGGCCAGTGCATCTGGCGGGCTGGTCATACGGGGCGGATGTCGCCCTGACCGCCGCCCTGATGGCGCCCGAGCGGTTTCGCTCCCTCTGTCTGGTGGAGCCGGGTTGCCCCGGCGCCCTCGATGAGCAGGGTCTTGCCGCCTTTATGGCCGATGCCGGCGCCATGTTCGGCCCGCTGTTTGCACAGGTGCAGGAGGGCAAGTTGCCACAGGCGGTCGCCAGTTTGATCGATGGCTCGGGTGGCCGCGGCGGCTATTTTGCCAGCCAGCCCGTCAAGTGGCAGCAGGCGCAGCTGGCCGAGGCCGCCAGCCTGCCCAAGCAGTTGAGCCAGAGCGAGCGCCCCGACTGGTCGCCAGCACGTCTTGCCACCCTGACCCTGCCCGCCTGCGTGATGCTGGGAGCGGCGACCCGCCCGCTGTTCGCGCTGGTCGGCGAGGCCCTTGCCGCGCAGCTGCCGCACTGCCAGCTCAAGCGGATCGAGGGGGCCAACCACCTCTACCCCATCGAGCAACCCGCCGCCTTTGCCAATACCTTGCAGGAGTGGCTGACCAGCCAATCCGCCGCCCGCTAGGTCGCCACCGGGAGGGGATGCGAGCGCACTTGGCTCTCGTATCTCCCCGGCAAAGGCGAACCTCTTCACACTTGTCACATCTGGTTACCATTGCGTGACAGTAATGCTTGTAAGCCGACAACTACATCCGTTATCAATAGCCGCTCGATGACTTCCTGAAACTCCGGATTGGCTATGTTCGCTCGCTTTCTGCTGTCGGGTCTGGCGCTGCTCGCGCTCCTGGCACTGCTGCTCAAATCCCTGCTGCTGTTCTGGTCGCCCGCCAGCTTTGCGGTGCTGACCACCACTCAACAACTTGAGGCGCTGTTGTGGGGCTTTCGCTTCGATCTGGCGGCGGCGGCCCTGCTGTGGGCGCCGGTTGCCCTGCTCTGCTGGCTGGCGGTGCGGCTCGGGCTGCGTCGCCTCTCCTGGCTCTGGTGGTGGGTTCCGGCCATGGTGCTGGCTGGGTTGCAGGTGGCCGACCTGATGTATTTCGCCAATTCGGGGCGCCATATTGGCTATGAGCTGGGGGAGGTGACCCGCGAGGCGGGCAGTCTGCTCACCACCGCCCTCAAGCAGTACCCGTTGCTGATGGTCGCAACCCTGGCCGGTGCGATGGCCAGCGCCCTGCTGTGCCGCCGCCAGCTGCGCCTGCCGGCGCGCATGACGCTGGCGAAGACCGAACTGCCACTGCTGCTCACCTTTGCCATCGCGGTGCTCTGCGTGCGCGGCTCCCTGACCGATCTGCCGATGAAGCCGGATCGCGCCTACGCCATCGGCAATCCCCAGCAGGCGCTGCTCGCCCTCAACCCCGTCTACGCCATGCTGGTCAGCAGCAGCTCCGCCGACGAGACCGGCGGCGGCACGCCGCTCTATCAGCAGCTGCCGCCACCCGCGGCGCAGCAGCTGGCGACGCTGGCCCAGCTCGATGGCCACGCCCCCTACCAACCGCCGCAGCGCAAGATGAACGTCATTCTGATGCTGTTGGAGAGCTGGCCTGCCGAGCTGATGCAGAGTTACAACCCGGCTGCGCCCAATGTCACTCCCCATCTGGATGCGCTGCACCGCGAGGGGCTGCGCACCGATGGTCTGATCGCCGGCGGCCGTCGCACGGTGGAGGGGGTCTTTACCGCGCTCTGCTCCTATCAAAATCCGCTGGAGGCGGGCATCCCCAATACGCCGCTGCAGGATCAGCACTACGAGTGCCTGCCCAAACTGTTGAGCGACGCCGGCTGGAGCACGGCGGTCTTTCAGGGGATGCACAAGGGGGAGACCGGGCAGCTGGCCCAGCTGCTGGGGACGCAGGCCTCTTACGGCAAGCTGGAGATGCCCGCCGCCGAGGTGGAGCAGAACAGCTGGGGCTATCAGGACCCGGATCTCTACCGCTTTATCCTGAGCAAGGCGCGCGCGGAGTCGCGCCCCTTCTTCTACATGGTGAACAACACTACCACTCACGATGACCAGCTGCCGCCGGGCGAGCCCTGGCTGTTTGGCGACCAGAGCAGCAACGAGCGGCAGATGAGCGTGCTGCACTATGCCGACAAGGCGCTCGGCCGCTTTATCGAGGAGTACCAGCAGGCCGACCTTGGCCCCACCCTGTTCGTCATCACCGCCGATCACACTGCCGGCGAGCGCAGCGGCCATATGGGGCGGTACTGGATCCCCTTCCTGATGTTTGCCACCGATGGCTCCATCGCCCCGCGCCATCAGCCGGGCATCGGCGCCCAGCAGGATATCGCCCCCACCATTCTCGACCTGCTGGGGGGCAAGGCGCCCTGGTTTACCGGCCACTCCCTGCTAAGCGAAGCGCCGCGCGGGGGCATCTATGCCGCCAGCGGCACCATAGGGCGGGTCTACGGCGAGCGGATCGTCGAGTACCCGATGCGCGAGCCGGACAAGCTCACCTGCTTTAACTGGAAGGTGGATCTGCAACTGCACCAGCCGCAGCCTTGCGACGACACGGCGGCCCGCGAGCGGGACTTCAGCTGGGCCACCACCTGGTATCAGCAGAACCTGCTGTTTGACGGCAAGTCGCGCGCCTATGGCCAGCTCGCGCCAACCAGCCTGCTTGCACCCCAGCTGGCCGAGCAGAGCGCTCCAGCTACCGCAACGACTGCGGGAGTTGAACCCCGCAGCAAGGCTGACCACGCCAAGAGCTGAGCACATCCCAAGCAAAAAGCCCGCTTCATGCGGGCTTCTTTGTATCTGTTGCCAGTCTGGCCGTTATTGACCCTGGCTAGCTGCGCTGCCAACTTCTGCCACGCTGGCAACGCCGACGAAAAACAGCCATAAAAAAATCCGGAGCCACAAGGGCTCCGGTCTCTTGCTCAAGGCAGTAGTTGCGGTACTCGCCCCGGATGCTGTTTGATAACCGACCAGGGCAGAAGGCTCCACTCGGTCAGTTCACAGTTACGCTCGACACGAGGAAATGAAGGGTCCAGCACTATCCCCTTCTCAGTCATATACCAAGAGGCATACTCCCAGACCGACGGATCTGCATAATTGCACCCTTCCGGATCTGGAACCATCTCGTTGGGATAAAGACGCTGGAACTCTTTTACAATCCAAGGCGCCAGAGACTTTGCCTTGTAATCAGATTCTGCTGGGTCGTATGACTTCTTATCGAACTTAACCGGAGCGCCGCTACCCACCCAGAGCAGGTCTTCGAGTGTCAGCACCTCTCCTGTGGCAACATTAATGTTCAATGGCGAATCACCAAAATCAGGGTGTGCACCGCCGCAAAAATAACCGGTAAAAATACTGGCGCTGAGCAAGTTCGGACTGATCAGATGGGGTGTAACCGTCTGGTCAAATTCCCCACCCATCGGGGAACTCATACACTGGAAATAACTGGCGACCTCGCTCCATTGACTATCTGCCAGCATATGATTGAGCTTCCCAAGCTGCTCCGCCGGTAGCCCTGATGTAATGCGAAAAAGCGTAATGTTGCTTTGCGGCTCTTGTAGCCATTGCAAGCCATAGCCCTGAAATAGCTCGCTCTTGTTCGTCTTGAGTGAGAGTCCATCAAGGCGCAAGAGTTCATAAGGATCGCGCTGACGCCAGCCGGCAAGTGCCGGATCCGGTATTTCAATGGCGCGGCCATCGACTACCGTCAATACGATGGAGAGCGGTTTTTTGCCGACCCATTCGCCACGCAGCCCATTACCGGACCGCTCGAGGCGCATGGCAACCTTTTCGGGTTCTGAGTTATCCCATCCTTCAGAGAGCAACAGACTCTTGCCCTCCCACTTGCCCGATAGGGGAATATCCCTTCGATACTTGCGGTAGAAATATCGCCCGCTGACCGTGCCATCTGACGATGCATCCAGGGTCATCACTACCGGCATCCGCCCTACTTTGCCCTGATACACCTCGCCAGCCTGCGCAGCCATGGCCAGCAGCAGACAACCCAACCCCAACAAAAACCTCGTTATCACGCTTATCTCCCCTATTGTGGCGACGACGTCCATCCTCACTCAGCCCATTCATCAGAACGACCCATTAAGTTCTCGCTCACCGAGAGGGCAAACTGTAGATGAAAAAAAACCGGAACCATACGGTTCCGGTTTTCATCATGCCAACGCAAGCGCTAGCAAAACAAGCAATTAAGCCTGGTTCTTAACTTCTTTCAGACCACGGAAAGGAGCTTTGGCACCCAGAGCTTCTTCGATACGGATCAGCTGGTTGTACTTGGCAACACGGTCAGAACGGCTCATGGAACCGGTCTTGATCTGGCCAGCAGCGGTACCAACAGCCAGGTCGGCGATGGTAGCGTCTTCGGTCTCACCGGAGCGGTGGGAGATGACGGCAGTGTAGCCAGCGTCTTTGGCCATCTTGATGGCAGCCAGAGTTTCGGTCAGGGAACCGATCTGGTTGAACTTGATCAGGATGGAGTTGGCGATGCCGTTGTCGATACCGCGCTTCAGGATCTTGGTGTTGGTTACGAACAGGTCGTCACCAACGATCTGGATTTTCTTGCCCAGTTCAGCAGTCTGGTAGGCGAAACCTTCCCAGTCAGATTCGTCCAGGCCATCTTCGATGGAGACGATCGGGAACTTGGTGGTCAGGTCAGCCAGGAAGTCGGAGAAACCGTTGGAGGTGAAGACACGACCTTCGCCTTTCAGGTTGTACTCTTTCTTCTCTGCGTCGTAGAACTCGGAAGCAGCGCAGTCCATAGCCAGGGTGATGTCGGTGCCCAGTTTGTAACCGGCAGCGGCAACGGCTTCAGCGATAACTTCCAGCGCTTCGGCGTTGGATTTCAGGTTCGGAGCGAAACCACCTTCGTCACCAACTGCAGTGTTGTAGCCCTTGGACTTCAGCACTTTGGCCAGGTTGTGGAACACTTCTGCGCCCATGCGAACGGCTTCTTTCAGGGTCTTGGCGCCAACCGGCTGGATCATGAACTCCTGGATGTCGACGTTGTTGTCGGCGTGCTCACCACCGTTGATGATGTTCATCATCGGCAGCGGCATGGAGTAAACACCCGGGGTGCCGTTCAGCTCGGCGATGTGGGCGTACAGCGGCATGCCTTTGGCAGCAGCGGCAGCTTTGGCGTTAGCCAGGGAAACAGCCAGGATGGCGTTGGCGCCGAACTTGGATTTGTTCTCGGTACCGTCGAGGTCGATCATGATCTGGTCAACGGTGGCCTGGTCCTTGGCATCTTTACCCAGCAGAGCTTGAGCGATCGGGCCGTTTACGGCTTCGATGGCTTTCAGCACGCCTTTACCCAGGAAACGGCTCTTGTCGCCGTCACGCAGTTCCAGCGCTTCGCGGGAACCGGTGGACGCGCCAGACGGAGCGGCTGCCATACCAACAAAACCACCTTCCAGGTGAACTTCGGCCTCAACGGTCGGGTTACCACGGGAGTCGATGATTTCACGACCGATCACTTTAACGATCTTGGACATGTGTATTTCCTCAGGTTTCGTAAAAAAACAACAAAAATATGCCAAAAAAAGCGGCTGTGGCACAGTGCCCCAACCGCATTTATTTTCAATTACTTCAAATTACGCTTCTGATACTCGCCTGCCGCCTTCACAAAACCGGCGAACAGGGCGTGGCCATCACGAGGAGTTGAGGTGAACTCCGGGTGGAACTGCGCGGCCACGAACCAGGGGTGATCCGGGATCTCGATGATTTCCACCAACTTCTTGTCAGCGGAGAGACCGGTCACTCTCAGGCCGGCTGCCTCGATCTGCGGCAGCAGCTTGTTGTTGACTTCGTAACGGTGACGGTGACGCTCGTAAATGGTCGGGCTGCCGTACATCTGACGCACCTTGGAATCTTCGACCAGGTGGCAGAGCTGGGAACCTAGACGCATGGTACCGCCCAGATCGGACTTCTCGGTACGGGTCTCGATGTTGCCCTCTTCATCCACCCACTCGGTGATGAGGCCGACAACCGGGTACGCGCAATCTTTCTTGAATTCGGAGGAGTGAGCCCCTTCCATGCCCGCGACGTTGCGAGCGAATTCGATCATGGCAACCTGCATGCCGAGGCAGATACCCAGGTAGGGGATCTTGTTCTCGCGGGCATACTGGGCAGCCAGAATTTTGCCTTCCACACCGCGCTCACCGAAGCCACCCGGCACCAGGATCGCGTCCAGACCTTCCAGCAGCTCGGAGCCACGGGTCTCGATATCCTGAGAGTCGATGTACTTGATGTTGACGGAGTGACGGGTCTTGAGACCACCGTGCTTGAGCGCCTCGTTGACGGACTTGTAGGCGTCCGGCAGGGAGACGTACTTGCCGACCATACCGATGGTCACTTCACCAGTCGGGTTGGCCTCTTCGTAGATAACCTGTTCCCACTCGGAGAGATCGGCTTCCTTGCACTCCAGACCGAAACGCTCGGTGAAGTAGGAGTCCAGGTTCTGGGATTTCAGCAGTGCCGGGATCTTGTAGATGGAGTCGACGTCTTTCATGGAGATGACGGCGCGCTCGGGCACGTTGCAGAACAGGGCAATCTTGGCGCGCTCGTTGGCCGGAATGGCACGGTCGGAGCGGCAGATCAACACATCCGGCTGGATACCGATGGAGAGCAGCTCTTTGACGGAGTGCTGGGTCGGCTTGGTCTTCACTTCACCGGCAGCGGCCAGGTAAGGAACCAGAGTCAGGTGCATGAACATGGCATTGTTGCGGCCCACTTCGGCAGCCAGCTGACGAATGGCTTCGAGGAACGGCAGGGACTCGATGTCACCTACGGTACCGCCCACTTCGACGATGGCAACCTGATGGCCTTCGGCACCGGCAATCACCCGCTCTTTGATGGCGTTGGTGATGTGCGGGATAACCTGAATGGTGGCGCCCAGATAGTCACCACGACGCTCTTTACGCAGTACGTCGGCGTAGATACGGCCGGTGGTAAAGTTGTTGCGACGGGTCATCTTGGTGCGGATGAAACGCTCGTAGTGACCCAAATCCAGATCGGTTTCGGCCCCGTCCTCGGTTACGAACACTTCACCATGCTGGGTCGGGCTCATGGTGCCCGGATCCACGTTGATGTAGGGGTCCAGTTTCATGATGGTCACATCCAGACCACGGGCTTCCAGAATGGCTGCCAGAGAAGCTGCGGCAATGCCTTTGCCGAGGGATGAAACAACGCCACCAGTAACAAAAATATATTTGGTCGTCATGCTGAACCTGAAAGAAGTTTAGGGAATTTTAAGGGGTGCTTCGGGGATGAAGCAGGACGGGGAAACAGTATACCAAAAACCCCTCTCCCAAACAATGAGCAAAAATCTATCAGGCTCCTTGCCGCCCCATCTTGCGCCAAATCAACTTTGCTCGGTTTCCTTTGCCTTGTCCCAGGCAGCATCAAGCTTTTCGAGGGTGCAATCGCTCATTTTCAGCCCTTCTGCGGCGATTATCTGCTCAACCTGACGAAAGCGACGCTCGAACTTGGCGTTGGCGCCCCGCAGCACCTGCTCGGGATCCTTGCCCAGATGGCGCACCAGATTGACGGTAGCAAACAGCAGGTCGCCGAGCTCGTCGCTCACCCGCGCCTCATCCACATCGACCATCAGCACCTCTTCCATCACCTCGTCGATCTCCTCGTGGATCTTGTCCACCACCGGCCCCAGGGTCTTCCAGTCAAAACCGACGGTGGCACAGCGTTTCTGGATCTTGGCGGCGCGGGTCAGGGCCGGCAGCGAGAGCGGGATATCGTCCAGCACGCTCTCTTTGTCGAGGGCCGCCCGCTCCTTTGCCTTTTCCGCCTCCCAGTTCGCTTTTACCGCCTGCTCGTTGGCAAGGTCGGCATCCGAGAAAACATGGGGGTGGCGGCGAATGAGTTTCTCGCTCACCGTATCGACGATATCGGCGAAGTCGAACAGCCCCTGCTCCTTGCCAAGCTGGGCGTAAAACACCACCTGAAACAGCAGGTCACCCAGCTCCCCTTTCAACCCCTGCCAATCTTCGGTCTCGATGGCATCGGCCACTTCGTAGGCCTCTTCCAGGGTGTGCGGCACTATGGTCTGGAAGTTCTGTTTCAGATCCCAGGGGCAGCCGTTTTGCGGATCGCGCAGGCGAGCCATGATGTCGAGCAGTTGGGGCAGATCGTAACGTTGGGACATGGGATATTCGCTTGTTGATTCGTACCGCAGGGGCAAAACAGTGACCGACCTGGCGGTCGGTCACAAGTTGGTTCTTGATGACAATCAGAGGCGCTTGGCGCTGATCACGTCATTGAGCTGACTGAGCTTGGCCAACGCCCTGTTGAAGGCGTTGATGTTGTAGATCTCCAGCTCCATGTCGATCTCGGCGGTCTGCTCGCGCACGTTGGAGCGTGAGCGTACCCCCATCACATTGATCTTCTCGTTGGCCAGCACGGTAGTGATATCGCGCAGCAGGCCGGAGCGATCATTGGAGATGATCCGGATGGTGAGGCTGTAGCCGCCGGAGTAGTTCTCGCCCCACACCGCATCGATCAGTCGTTCCGGGTTGCGCCGGGAGAGCTCTTTCAACTGCTCGCAATCTTCCCGGTGGATGGAGACGCCGCGCCCCATGGTGATGAAGCCCTGAATGGCATCGCCCGGGATCGGCTGACAGCAGCGGGCGATATGGGTCATCAGGTTGCCGACCCCTTCCACGACGATGTGATCCTTGGGCTTGTGGCGCATCGGCGCATTGGCCTTCTGCTCCAGCCTCTCCAGCAGGCGACGATCTTCCTCTTCCGCCGTCGGCTTGTTGTAGCAGGTGTCGAGATAGTTGAGCACCTGGTTGATGCGGATATCGCCGCTGCCGATACCGGCCAGCAGATCGTCGGTGCTCTCCAGATTGAAGCGGCGCAGCATGTTGCCCTTGTCGATCTTGGACATGCTAAGGTTGTGGCGATCCAGCTCCTTCTCGAACAGCTCGCGACCGGCAACGATATTCTTGTCCCGATCCAGCTTTCTGAACCAGGTCGCCACCTTGGCCCGCGCCCGGCTGGAGCGCAGGAAGCCGGCGTTGGGGTTCATCCAGTCGCGGCTCGGGTTCGGCTCCTTCTGGGTGATCACCTCCACCTGATCGCCGGTCTGAAGGGCGTAGGTGAACGGCACAATGCGGCCGTCAATCTTGGCACCGATGCAGCGGTGGCCGATCATGCTGTGCACGTGATAGGCGAAGTCGAGCGGGGTGGCGCCCGCCGGCAAGTCGATGACATCCCCTTTCGGGGTGAAGACATAGACCCTGTCCTCGAACACCTGACTGCGCAGGTCTTCCAGCAGGGAGCCGCTCTCGGAGAGATCCTCCTGCCAGGCGAGCAGCTTGCGCAGCCACTCGATCTTGTCTTCGAAGGTGTTGGCCTTGCCGCCAGCCTGCGGACCCTCCTTGTAGCGCCAGTGGGCAGCGACGCCGAGCTCGGCATCCTGATGCATCTGGTCGGTACGGATCTGGATCTCGACCGTCTTGCCCTCCGGCCCCACCACTACGGTGTGGATGGACTGGTAGCCGTTGGGTTTTGGGTTGGCGACGTAGTCGTCAAACTCGCGGGGAATGTGGTGGAAGTGAGTGTGAACGATGCCGAGCGCCGCATAGCAATCCTGCAGCCGCTTGGTTACCACCCGCACCGCACGCACGTCGAACAGCTCGTTGAATTCGAGGTGCTTCTTCTGCATCTTGCGCCAGATGCTGTAGATGTGTTTCGGCCGGCCGTAGACCTCGGCCTCGACCCCCGCCTCTTTCAGCGCATCGCGCAGGGAGCGCACAAACTCCTGAATGTAGCGCTCCCGATCGAGCCGCTTCTCATCCAGCTGTTTGGCGATCTGCTTGTAGGTTTCCGGGTGCAGGTAGCGGAAGGCGAGATCTTCAAGCTCCCACTTGAGCTGACCGATACCGAGCCGGTTGGCCAGCGGCGCATAGATGTTGGTGATCTCCTGGGCCATCAGCACCCGGGTCTCTTCATCCGCCTTTTTCGCTTCCCGCAGGCAGGCGATCCGCTCGGCCAGCTTGATGACCACGGCACGCACATCCTCGACCATGGCGAGCAACATGCGACGCACGTTGTCGACCTGCTCCGGCGAGGTTTCGCTACGATGGAGGGTCTGCAGGGAGCGGATGGCCTCCATCTCCAGTACCCCTTCCACCAGCTTGGCGATCTTGGGCCCAAAGTCCTCGTCCATCCGCTCCTGGCTGATGAGACCGGCTTCGACAAAGGGGTAGATGATGGCGGCCTTGAGGGTACCGAGATCCATGCTGAGCATCAGCAGGATGCCCACCATCTCGATGCCGCGCACCAGCAGCTTGCTGGTGAGGGCCTCGTCGCCCAACGTCAGGCAATACTGGTAGACGGTTCGCAACTGCTCCTTGTCACTGTCACTCAGGGTGAGCGAGCTGACCCACTCCTCCAAAGTGAAGTTGTCTTTCAAATGAATATCGCGAACCGCAACCATGGTATCAATCCTTTAAAGTGTTTGGCCGAAAGTAGTCACTTTCACCCCTTGTGAGATCGCCTCAAATGGGGATTTCCGGAGAGGGTTTCAAGGCATATTGTCAAAAAAGACAATAGGTCTCTCCGGCAGGCCCAGCCGAATTACGAGGGGCTAGGTTACCCCAATCACGTCTGCTCAAACAGCTTCAGTTCAGGTTGCTGATGAGCACTCGCTAGCCCCGCTCGAAGAGGGCCATGGACTCCAGATGACCGGTGTGGGGGAACATGTCGAGCATGCCCAACCGCACCAGTCGATAACCGCCCTTCACCAGCACCTGGCTATCGCGCGCCAGCGTCACCGGATTACAGGAGACGTAGACCACCCGCTTGGGTGAAAGTTTCACGACGTGCTCCATCACCTCCAGCGCACCTGGACGAGCCGGATCCAGCAGTACCAGATCGAACCCTTCCCGCGCCCAGGACATGCCGACGATATCGCCGCTCAAGTCCGCCTTGTAGAAACGGACGTTGCTGATGCCATTGCGACGGGCGTTCTCTTCGGCGCGCGCCACCATGGCCAGCTCACCTTCCACCCCCACCACTTCGCGGGCCTGACGGGCCAGCGGCAGGGTAAAGTTGCCGATGCCGCAGAAGAGATCGAGTACCTTGTCATCCTTGCCCGCCCCAAGCCATGAAAGCGCCTGATCGACCATCTGCTGGTTTACGGGGCCGTTGACCTGAATGAAGTCACCCGGAGCAAATGCAAGAGACAGGCCATCCAGCGAGTAAGAGGGTTCGAACTGCTGATGCAGCGGCACTATCTTGTCGTCGGCCGCCTGCAGATAGAGGTCGATACCCTGCCCGGTTGCAAACTCTACCAGCTGCGCCCGATCCGTCTCGTTGGGACGACCGGTATGACGCAGCAGCATCATGATCCCCTGCTCCGCCTGGATCAGTTCGGCATGACCCAGCTCGCGCTGGCTCTTCAAGCGATTGAGGCACTCGCGCAGCGGCGCAATCAGTGCAGAGAGCGGTTCGGCCAGCACCGGGCACCATTCGATCTCCACCAGATCGTTGCTGTTGCGGCGACGAAAACCGACCCGGGTGCAGCGACCGTTCTTGTCGAATTTGATGGCCAGCCGGCAGACCCGGCGATAGGCACGCTCCTCGCCAGTCAGCACCGGCTCCAGTGCAGGTGCACTGATATTGCCGAGACGCTCGAACAGATTGACCAGCCCGGCCGCCTTGGCTGCCTGCTGATCCGCCACCGACATATGCTGGGCGCTGCAACCACCGCACTCGCGGTAGTGGCTGCAGAAGGGGGCGATACGATTGGCGGCTGGTGTCACCACCTGTTGCAGAGCGGCATGGCCATACTGCTTTTTGTCGTCAATGATACGGGCCTTGATGGTCTCGCCGGGCAGCGCCCCTTCAACGAAGATCGCCTTGCCTTGATGACGACCGATCCCGACACAGTGGTGATCGAGGGTGTCTACCGTAAATTCAATGCGTTGGGGTTGGGTGGATTTCTTTTGGGGCTTGAAAAACTGGGCCATAAAACTTGGTGCCTATAGGTGGCTATGTCATGATTGTGGAATCTGCAGCAGGCTATTGTCCCACAAGAATAATAGTATGACCAAATACGGCCTTCGGGCGCGGGTGCTGGCATTTACCATATTACCCACCTTGATCATCGGTGGCCTGATGGCCGGCTACTTCACCTTCCATCGCTACCAGCAGCTGGAAAACAACCTGATCGATCAAGGGATCAACATCATAGAGCCACTGGCCATCGCCAGTGAATATGGTATGACCCAGCACAGCCGCGAATCCCTCAAGCGGCTGATTGGTCTGACCCATCGCAAGAACTCGCCGCTCATCAAGTCCATCGCCGTCTTCACTCAGGACAACCAACTGTTCGTGACGTCCAACTATCACAGGGACTTCACCCGGTTGCAGCTGCCCGATGGCGAGCCGATTCCGGAGCTGACCAGCATCACCCTCTACGGTGACGACATCATATTGCGCACCCCGATCCAGGCCGAAACTACCATGGATGGCTTCCCGCTGCCCAGCGATGTGGAGCCGCCGATGATCGGTTACATCTCGATGCAGATGACCACGGATCGCGCCATGCTGCTCCACTACCGCGATACCTTCTTCGCCATCATCATGGTGCTGCTCGGAGTCGCCGTCAGTACCCTGTTTGGTTTCCGGCTGGTCAAGAGCGTGACCCAGCCCATCACCAACATGGTGCAGGCGGTGCACAAGATCCGGGAAGGGCGGCTCGATACCCGGGTCAGCGGCGAGCTGACCGGCGAGCTGGACATGCTGAAAAACGGTATCAACGCCATGGCCAAGGCGCTCTCCGAATATCACGAGGAGATGCAGCAGAATATCGATCAGGCCACCTCGGATTTGCGCGAGACGCTGGAGCAGATCGAGATCCAGAACGTCGAACTCGACATGGCCAAGAAGCGGGCGCAGGAGGCGGCAAGGGTCAAGTCGGAGTTCCTCGCCAACATGTCTCACGAGCTGCGCACCCCGCTCAACGGCGTCATCGGTTTTACCCGCCAGCTGCTCAAGACCAGCCTCACGCCGAGCCAGACCGACTACATGCAGACCATCGAGAAGTCGGCGCGCAACCTGCTTGGCATCATCAACGACATCCTCGACTTCTCCAAACTGGAGGCGGGCAAGCTGCAGCTGGAGCATATCCCCTTCAGCCTGCGCGACACCCTCAACGAGACCATGCACCTGCTCGGCCCCAGCGCCCACGACAAGCAGCTGGAGCTCTCTTTGCGGGTCGATGCGGATGTCCCCGATACCCTCACCGGCGACCCCATGCGTCTGCAGCAGGTGCTGACCAACCTCACCGGCAACGCCATCAAGTTCACCGAGCGCGGCAACGTGGATGTTCATATCGAGCAGCTCGGCAGCAGCAACCACAAGGTGAAACTCAACGTGCGGATCCGGGATACCGGCATCGGCATCTCGGAAGAGCAGCAGCGCCAGCTGTTCCAGGCTTTCAATCAGGCCGACTCCTCCATCTCGCGCCGTTATGGCGGCACCGGACTGGGTCTGGTCATCACCCAGAAGCTGGTGCAGCAGATGGGCGGCCAGATCCGCTTCGAGTCGGAGCTGGACAAGGGCTCAATCTTCTCTTTCAGCCTGGATCTGGAGGTCTCTCCCCTGCCGCAGACCGATCAGCTGCCGCTGGATCGCATCCGCAACAAACGGCTCTGGCTGCTGGAGCCGGACCCCTTTGCTCGCGCCGCCCTGCTGGCGCTGCTGGCCGAGTGGCAGCTCGATGTGCAGTTACTGACAAACGATGCCCCCTGGCCAGAGATGAGTGAGCAGGACATTGTGCTCATTGGCAGCAGCACCCTGCATACTCCGCAACAGGTGATCAGCCGACTCGACAGCCTGAATGGCCAGCAGCAGAACACCATAGTGCTGCTCAGCAGTCATGAGCCGGCGCTCTACGAGGCGATGCTGGCTCACGGAGCCCAGCACTGTCTCTCCAAGCCGCTCAACCATCGCAAGCTGCTGCACGCACTGCTCACCCCGGAGGCAAGCCGCCAGCTGCTGCCGGCCCAGCCATCTGCTCGCCAGCTGCAACCGATCAAGGTGCTGGCGGTGGATGACAACGCCGCCAACCTCAAGCTCATCGCCGCCATGCTCCGGGAGATGGTGACTCAGGTCGTGCTCTGCAAGAACGGCAAGGAGGCGGTCAAACAGGCCCAGAGCCAGCCGTTCGACATTATCTTCATGGATATCCAGATGCCGATCATGGATGGCATCAGCGCCACCCAGGCGATCCGCAGCCAGTCCCTCAATACCGAAACCCCGATCGTCGCGGTGACAGCTCACGCCATTCCCGGCGAGCGGGAGCGCCTGATCCGCCAGGGGATGGATGACTATCTGGCCAAGCCCATCGACGAGAGCATGCTGGCCAGACTCATCACCGACTTTGCCGATCGCCGTCACCAGATTGTCGGCGATCAGCAGATCGACTGGGCGCTGGCGGTGCGTCAGGCGGCAGGCAAGGAGGAGCTGGCCAGAGAGATGCTGACCATGCTGCTGGCCAGTTTCGACGAGGTGGAGCCTGTGCTGGATGCCGCCCTTGCGGGTGCCATCGACGACAGCGAAGTGCTGGCCCAGCTCCATCGTCTCAACGGCGGCTGCGCCTACTCGGGCGTGCCCGGTCTGCAGCGGCTGCTGTCACAACTGGAGCAACAGCTGCGCGACGGCGTGCCGGTCTGCGAGCTGGAGCCCGAGCTGCTGGAGCTGCAGGATGCCCTTGAGCTGGTGCGCCAGGAGGCGCCACGCTACCTTAATTGAGTCAAACTGGTACGCGCCCGGAGATATCGTTTCCCCGCTTTTTCTGACGCGGGGGCCGACAGATGGTAAAGTTGCGCCGTTTAAACAGGAGTCAGCATGACCAACAACGATATTCTGCGCCGCCTGCGCTACGCCCTAACCATCAGCAACGACGAGATGGTCGAGATGTTTGCCAAGGGCAATCTGGCCATCGACCATGCCCAACTGCACGGCTGGCTGATGAAAGAGGCCGAAGAGGGAGAAGTGCAGGAAGCGGGCTATGCCGCCTGCCCCGACTCCGCCCTGAGCCAGTTCCTCGATGGTCTCATCGTCACCCGTCGCGGTGTGCGGGAAGATGCGCCGCCCCAGGTGGTGCCAAACCGGATCAACAACAACCTGATCCTGCGCAAGCTGCGCATCGCCCTCAACTTCAAGGAAGAGGATATGCTCGGCACGCTCAAGCTCGCCAACTTCAACCTCTCCAAATCCGAGCTGAGCGCCCTGTTCCGCGCCAAGGATCACAAGCACTATCAGGATTGCGGGGATCAGATCCTGCGCAACTTCCTGCTCGGCCTCACCGCCAAATACCGCAGCTAACTGCACCGCTCAACCGGCAGGCCAGCAGCCATGACGAAGCGCCTCTCCATCACACTGCCCAAACGTCGAGCAGTCAGGGGATGGCGCATCGCCGCATCGCTGCTTCTCGGCACGCTGCTTGGCTCTTTGCTGCAAGGCTGCAACCAGCAGAGCTACCAGCTCTCCACTCGCTATCAGAGCGCCAACCAGAACGAGCGGATCGCCTTTCTTATCCTGCACTACACCGACGAAGATGACGCCCACTCCCTGCGCCTGCTGACCGAGCAGGATCACAAGGTGAGCGCCCACTACCTGATCCCCCGCGACAGCCGCGAGACACCGCTCCCCGTCTATCAGCTGGTGCCGGATAGCCAGCGCGCCTGGCATGCAGGGCGCAGCCGCTGGCACCAATATGCCGGGCTCAATGCCAGCTCCCTTGGCATCGAGATCGTCAATCTCGGCTATCCGCCGGAAGATGAGCAGCTGGCCCCCGATGCCCGCCGCTGGCAACCCTATACCCCGCAGCAGATTGCCGCCGTCGGCGCCCTCAGCCGCAAGCTGGTCGCCCGCTACCACATTCCACCGACCCAGGTGCTGGCTCACAGCGACGTCGCCCCCGAGCGCAAGCAGGATCCCGGCCCCCACTTCCCCTGGCGTCAGCTCTATCTTGAGTACGGCGTCGGCGCCTGGCCAGATGAAAGCCGGGTGGCAGAGCTGCTTGCCAACCCTCTGCCCGAATGGAGTGCCACCATGTGGCAGCAGCAGTTGGCTCGCTACGGCTACGGCCTCCCCCAGAGCGGCCAGTGGGACGAGCAGAGTCGCGCCGTCATGCGTGCCTTCCAGCTCCACTTTCGCGCTGGCAACGTCGATAGCGAGCCGGATAGCGAGTGTCAGGCCATCCTGATGGCCCTGCTCGAGAAGTACCCAAACTAGCCCACCCTTTCACCACTTCACTCCCCCGCTTTGATAGCCACTCGCTATCAAACTGTTAGGTACGAGCGATTATCCCTTCAAATAACAAGGGGTTAATCTGAGTTCGTTCCAAGACAGATTGTCAAACCCGATTTCCTTATCTGGAGGTGAATGATGAAAAGCCCGATTGGTCTTGATACCGCTCAATCACAAGCTCTGGCTGCCGAGCTGAACAAGTTGCTGGCCAGCTACCAGATCCTCTACATGAACGTCCGCGGCTTCCACTGGAATATCCGTGGCAACCAGTTCTTCGAGCTGCACCTGAAGTTCGAGGAGATCTACAACGACCTGCTGCTGAAAGTCGATGCCCTGGCAGAACGCATCCTGACCCTGGATAGCGTGCCGCTGCACAGCTTCAGCGACTACATCAAGGTCTCCGCTATTCCCGAACAGAAAGGGCTGCACGACGGTCGTGCCTGTGTCGAATCCCTGCTGGTGAGCTTCCGTGAACTGCTGGTGGCTCAGCGCCGCATTCTGGCTCAGGCCGCCGATGCCGGTGATGAAGGGACAGCGTCCATCCTCTCCGACTACGTGCAACAGCAGGAGAAACTGGTCTGGATGCTGCGCGCCTACCTGGCCTGACCCATTGTTGAAGTGAGCTTTGTTGCAAACCCGAGTTGTCTCTCCTTTATCCACCCGCTTGCCGCCCTGTTTGGGCGGCTTTTTTGTTTTTGATCTGCATCAAGGGAACCTTAATTGGCAAAATGAATACCTATTAAGTTTTTCGCGAGAGGAATAGAATCGCCACAAAACAGACAACTGAAATGTCCAATTAGGAGAGGCATGATGTTTTGTGTGCAATGTGAACAGACTATTCGTACCCCGGCTGGCAACGGCTGTGCCTACGCACAAGGTATGTGCGGCAAGACGGCGGAAACCTCGGATCTGCAGGATGTACTGATCTATACCCTGCAGGGGCTCAGCGCCTGGGCACTGGCTGCCCGCGAACAGGGCATCATCGACCGCGAGATCGACGCCTTCGTGCCCAAGGCCTTCTTCGCCACCCTCACCAACGTCAACTTCGACTCCGCCCGCATCGTGGCGTATGTCAACCAGGCGCTGACCTATCGCCAGCAGCTGGCCGATCGTCTGACCGCCATGGCGGTGCAGGTCAACGATTTGCCATCATCCGCCCACTTCGAGCCCGGTGCCAAGCTGCTGGAACAGCTCGCCCATGCCGCGCCAGCCGCCCCCAATCGGGGCAAGAGCGAGGTGAACGAGGACATCATGGGGCTGCGCCTGCTCTGCCTTTACGGCCTCAAGGGTGCTGCCGCCTACATGGAGCACGCCCGGGTGCTGGATCAGCAGAGTGACGAGGTGGCCGCCGAATTCCACCGTATCATGAGCTGGCTCAGCACAGATCCGAGCGAAATGGGTCGTCTGTTCAACTGCGCCATGGAGATCGGCCAGCTCAACTTCAAAATCATGGAGATGCTGGATCTGGGTGAAACCAGGGCCTTCGGCCACCCGGAACCGACCCAGGTCAGGGTCACGCCAATTCCCGGCAAGTGCATTCTGGTCTCCGGCCACGACATGATGGATCTCAAGCTCATTCTGGAGCAGACCAAGGGGGCCGGCATTCATGTCTACACCCACGGCGAGATGCTGCCCGCACTGGCCTACCCCTTCTTCAAGCAGTACCCCCATCTGGTGGGTAACTATGGCTCCGCCTGGCAAAACCAGCAGAAGGAGTTTGCCAACTTCCCGGGCGCCGTGGTGATGACCTCCAACTGCATCATCGACCCGAACGTGGGCAACTACTCGGATCGCATCTTCACCCGCTCCATCGTCGGCTGGCCGGGCGTAACCCATCTGGAGGGGGATGATTTCTCCGCCGTGATCGCCAAGGCGCAAGCGCTGGAAGGCTTCAAGCACATCGAACTCGAGCACTTCATCACCATCGGCTTTGCCCGCAACGCCTTGATGCAGGCCGCTCCCGCGGTGATCGAGAAGGTCAAGGCTGGGGAGATCAGCCACTTCTTCCTGGTGGGTGGCTGTGACGGTGACAAGGCCGAGCGCGCCTACTTTACCGAGTTTGCCAAAGCGGCGCCGCGCGATAGCCTGCTGCTCACGCTGGGTTGCGGCAAGTACAAGTTCAACAAGCTCGACTTTGGCGACATCGGCGGCATTCCCCGTCTGCTGGACGTGGGTCAGTGCAACGATGCCTACTCCGCCATCCAGCTCGCGCTGGCGCTCTCCGAGGCGTTCGAGTGCGGCGTCAACGATCTGCCGCTGACGCTGGTGCTCTCCTGGTTCGAGCAGAAGGCCATTGTCATCCTGCTCACCCTGCTGGCGCTGGGTGTGAAGGACATTCGTACCGGCCCGACCGCCCCCGCCTTCCTCACCCCAGCCCTGCTCAAGGTACTGGAGGAGCAGTTTGGCCTGAAAGGGACCACTACGGCCGAGGCTGACTTGGCCGAGATCCTGGCGGCCTGATCGGCACCTCATGTTGTAAGCGTTTGGCGAGCCGCCCAGCTCGCCTTTTTTCTGGTTCCGGCTTTTTCACCAGACGTTTTTCAAACCGTTTCAAACTTAAGGAGCCTTGTGATGACCTCCACCTCTTTGACCCTGCGCTGCATCAGTCGCCGGGCAGATACCCACGACGTGGCGAGTTGGCGACTTTCCCCAGTGGCGGGAACCTTGCCAGCCGTGCTGGCTGGCCAGTGCATCACCCTGCATACCGAGATCGATGGCAAGCCTCACTGCCGCGCCTATACCCTCTCCTCCAGCCCGCAGGATGCCTGCTGGCAGGTCACCATCAAGGATGTGGGGCTGGTCTCCCACCACCTGCACCAGACTCTGCAAGTGGGGGACGAGATCCGGGTGGATGGCCCCTTCGGCGATTTCAACCTAACTGCCTTGCCCTGCGAGCGGCCGCTGATGCTCAGTGCCGGTTCCGGCATCACCCCCATGTGGGCCATGCTGCGCGACGAGCTGGCCAAACGGCCGGACGCCGACATTCGCTTTATTCACAGCGCCCGCTCGCCGGAGGATGTGATCTTCGCAGACGACTTGGCAGCGCTGGCCGCGGCCCATGCCGGTGTACGGCACGCCCTGATTCTGGAAGAAGCCCCTTCTGATCACCCCTGGGTTGGCCGGCTCACAGCGGACATGTTGCGGGAATTGGTACCAGATCTTTTGAGCCGCCACGTCTATCTGTGCGGGCCTGCGCCTTACATGACAGCAGTCAGCACCATGCTGGCGGAGCTGGGGCTACCGGCAGCGCAGTTGCACCAGGAGTCGTTCGGTCTGCCTGCGGTTACATCGAGTACGGCGCCAGTTGCAACCAGCAGCGACCACTTCTGGCTAACCCTGAAAAAGAGCGGCAAGAAGGTGAAGCTCCTGCCGGGCCAGACCCTGCTGGCGGCGCTGGAAGGGGCGGGCGAGACCATGATGGCCGCCTGCCGCGCCGGGGTATGCGGCGCCTGCCGCTGCACCACGGAAGGCGATATCGAGCGCCAGAGCGTGATGACCCTGAGTGCGCAGGATCTCGAGAGTGGAGTAGCACTGGCCTGTTCCTGCACCGCCAGCGGAGATGTCAGCGTCGACTATTGAAGCTCGTTCCTGGCATCTCGCGCTTTTCCCTAGTGGGCCGGGCAGGTAGACTCAGCTCCAGTTTCAGTCGAAGACGGGATAAAAAATGACAATTCTGGTTACAGGGGGCGCCGGCTATATCGGCTCCCATACCCTGGTTGAACTCTTGAACGCCGGGCAGCAGGTCGTGGTACTCGACAACCTCTCCAACTCCTCCCCCGAGTCACTCAAGCGGGTCGAACAGATCACCGGCAAGCCGGTCATCTTCGTCGAAGGGGATGTGCTGGACAGAGCCTGCCTGCAGCAGCTGTTTGCAGCCCACCAGATCGAGTCGGTGATCCATTTTGCCGGGCTCAAGGCAGTCGGGGAGTCCAGCCAGATCCCGCTCACCTACTACCAGAACAACATCAGCGGCACCCTGGTGCTGTGCGAAGAGATGGCCAGGGCCGGCGTGTTCCGGCTGGTATTCAGCTCCTCGGCTACCGTCTATGGCGATCCGGCCTCAGTACCGCTGCGGGAAGATTTCCCCACCAGCGCCACCAACCCTTATGGCCGCTCCAAGCTGATGGTGGAGGAGATCCTGCGCGACCTCGCCAAATCCGATCCCCGCTGGGCCATCGTGCTGCTGCGCTACTTCAACCCGGTCGGTGCCCACGAGAGCGGCCTCATCGGTGAAGATCCCAACGGCATCCCCAACAACCTGCTGCCCTATATCAGTCAGGTCGGCGTGGGCAAGCTCAAGGAGCTGGGGGTGTTTGGCAACGACTACCCGACGCCGGACGGTACCGGGGTGCGAGACTACATCCACGTGGTGGATCTGGCCATCGGTCACCTGAAAGCGCTGGCTCGCATCGAATCGGATACCGGCGTCTTTACCTATAACCTGGGCACCGGTCAGGGCTATTCGGTGCTGGAGATGATCAAGGCGTTTGAAGCGGCCAGCGGCCGCCCCATTCCCTACCAGATCAAACCCCGTCGTCCCGGCGACATCGCCGAGTGCTGGGCAGAGCCGCACAAGGCCCGCGCCGAGCTGGGCTGGCAGGCCGAGCGTGGTCTGGAGCAGATGATGATCGATACCTGGCGCTGGCAAAGCCAGAATCCCAACGGCTACCAGGCCGACTGACCCATGGCCAGATAGCAAAACGCCCCGGCATGCCGGGGCGTTGTTGTTTTTGCCACAGGGAATTCAGTTACTCTGACTGCGCAACAGCGGCAAAGGGGCCAGATAGGGTTCGATTCGCGCAATCAGGCGATCCGATAGCGGCGTCAGCACTACCCAAGGCAGACAGAGGGTCGCCAGCCCCAGCGCGCCGACATAGACATCGGTAAACCAGTGCGCGCCGGAGAAAATCCGGGGGGCGGAGAAAAGCGGTACCATCAGCAGCGCAGTGATCCCAGCCCAGCGCGGCAGGTAGCGCAGAGCAAAGCCGGCGAAGATCATCAGGAACAGGGCGTGATCCCCGGGGAAGCTGTCACCGGAAGAGTCCTTGGTCGGAATACCGCTGATCTGGGTCACCCGCAGCGCATCGGCCACCATCAGGGTCGGGCTGGGTCGCTCCACCGGCAATCTGTGACCAAGCTGGTTGATCACCAGTGCACTTAGCAGCATCACTATGCCCATCGCCACCAGTTGGCGACGACCAGCAATATCACGGGCAAAGAAACAGCGAGCCAGGATCAATCCCATGCAGCCAAGCACCACCAGATCGAACAGCCGGTTGTTGGTGATGGCCACCAGATCGGCCCACAAAGGTGACAGCCCGAGCCAGCCGTTAACGGTGTGAAAAATCGCGAGATCCCACTGATCCCAGGGACCATGGGCGGGCAGCGCGGCCCAACTGATGGCCACCAGACCACCGACCAGATAGCAAAGCAGGAACTTGCCCATGAGGACTCTCCTTTGGAAAAGGGCGATATCGTAAAACTGTTGAGTGCGTCACAAAAACGAAGAATTGTAAGAAAGTGCGACACAAAATCAAGCCTCAAATAAAACCGAATGGTTTGCCCTCCTCTTTCATTGCTGTTCGGGCTACTGAGTTTTACTCCCAGCCCCCCGGTCTGTGGGCCTCTCACCATGAGTGCGGCTTGTGCCACCACGGCAACACACCCTAGAATGCGCACTTCCCTTTACTGCGAAAGGAAGCGGTATGCATATTCACATTCTCGGGATCTGCGGCACCTTTATGGGTGGTCTGGCGGTGTTGGCAAAACAGCTTGGTTACCGGGTGACCGGCTCAGACGCCAACGTCTATCCCCCCATGAGCACCCAGCTCGAGCAACAGGGCATCGAACTGACCGAAGGCTATGACCCTTCCCAGCTTGATCCGGCGCCGGATCTGGTGGTGATTGGCAACGCCATGAGCCGCGGCAACCCCTGTGTTGAATATGTGCTGGACCGCAATCTGCCCTACATCTCCGGCCCCCAGTGGCTGCTGGAGCATGTGCTGCAGGATCGCTGGGTGCTGGCCGTTGCCGGTACCCACGGCAAAACCACCACCGCCAGCATGCTGGCCTGGGTGCTGGAGTACGCCAAGCTGGAGCCCGGTTTCCTTATTGGCGGCGTGCCGGGCAACTTCCCGGTCTCGGCCCGCCTCGGCTCTGCCCCCTTCTTCGTCATCGAAGCAGACGAGTATGACTGCGCCTTCTTCGACAAGCGCTCCAAGTTCGTCCACTACCATCCGCGCACCCTGGTGATGAACAACCTGGAGTTCGACCATGCGGACATCTTCCCGGATCTCGCCGCTATCCAACGTCAGTTCCACCACCTGATGCGCACCGTGCCAAGCAACGGCCGGGTGCTGTTCCCGCAGGCGGATGACAACCTCACCGCCGTGCGCAAGATGGGCTGCTGGAGCGAAGTGGAGCTGGTCGGTCAGGACGATGCCAAGTGGAAAGCGGTCAAGCTGGCCGATGACGGCTCCGCCTTCGAGGTGTGGCTGGATGGCGAGAAACAGGGCGAAGTGCACTGGGAGTGCATCGGCGAACACAACGTCAACAATGGCCTGATGGCCATCGCTGCCGCCCGTCATGCCGGTGTCATGGTGGAGCACGGTATTGCGGCGCTCTGCCAGTTCAAATCACCCAAGCGGCGGATGGAGCTCAAAGGCGAGGTAGCCGGCATCAGCGTTTATGACGACTTTGCCCACCACCCCACAGCCATCGAAACCACCCTTGGCGGTCTGCGCGCCAAGGTGGGTGAAGCCCGCATTCTGGCAGTGCTGGAGCCCCGTTCCAACACCATGAAGTTGGGGGTGCACAAGGAGGAGCTGGCCAGCTGCTTCGATGGCGCCGACGAGGTGTTCTTCTTCCAGCCCCCCAACATTGGCTGGGATCTCGGCGAGGTAACGGCCCATATGACCCGACCCGCCAAGGTGTTCAACGATCTGGAGACCCTGATCAACCGGTTGGTGGCCGAGAGCCGCGATGGCGACCATATTCTGATCATGAGCAACGGCGGCTTCGGCGGCATTCATGACAAGCTGATCGCCCGCCTCAAGGATTACCACGGCGAACTATGAACAAAGCGATCACCCTGGCGCTGACCGGTGCCTCCGGCGCCCCCTACGCCCTGCGCCTGCTGGAGTGTCTGGTGCAGGCGGACTATCGGGTCTACCTGCTCGCCTCCTCGGCGGCACGAGTGGTACTCAAGACCGAGCAGCAGCAGGAGTGGCCGGGCTCACCGAAGGAGCTATCGGCTTATCTCTGTCGCCAATATGGCGCCAAAGAGGGTCAGATAGTCGCCTGCGGCAAGGAGGAGTGGTTCTCACCAGTCGCCTCCGGCTCAGCGGCGCCCAAGCAGATGGTGGTCTGCCCCTGCTCCATGGGCACCGTCTCGGCCATTGCCAACGGCACCTCCGACAACCTGCTGGAGCGGGCGGCGGATGTAGTGATCAAGGAGCGCGGCCGGCTGATCCTGGTGCCCCGCGAGAGCCCCTTCTCGGCGATCCATCTGGAGAACATGCTGAAACTGGCGCGGCTCGGGGTGACCATCATGCCCGCCGCGCCGGGCTTCTACCATGAGCCAAAGAGCATTGCGGATCTGGTGGACTTTATGGTCGCCCGCATCCTCGATCATCTGGGTGTCGAGCATGAGCTGACCAGCCGCTGGGGCTATGGCCATGGCTGAGCTGACCAGACAAACCGGATAAAAAAAGGCGCCCCTCGATGAGGGGCGCCTTTTTTCGTTAAGCCGTATCAGCAAGCCTGAATAGGTGCCGTCACGTACTTGAACAGGAAATCAGTCACCTCTTCGCGCGCCGGGCGCTGAGGTTGATTGATCATCTGCATCATCACATAGCCAAAACCGGTCAGAGAGCGGGCCAGATCCTGTGCCGACAGCACGCTGGTGATCTCCCCTGCATCCATGGCGGTTTGCAGCTCGCTGGCGATCAGCTCAAGGCACTGATCGAGCAGCCGGGTATAGCGAGGCCATACCTCTTCCCGAACCGAGGAACTCCACTCCAGCCAGATACCTGCGTAATCGGGCTGGTCGTAGGCCGCATCGACAGACAAGCTCACATGGCGCTTGATCTTGTCGAAGATTGAACCATTGCCGCTGTATGCCTGCGACAACGTCAGGTTCACGAAGCGTTCGATCTCGGCCAATACCTCATCTACCAACTCCTCGCGGGTGTTGAAATAGTTGAAGACGGAGGCAACAGAGACCTTGGCCTGCTCGGCAATTTCGGCGTGACCGGCACGACCGATACCGCGGCGGGAGAACACTTCGATGGCACATTCCATCAGTTGATTGCGACGAGCCTCCGGCGACAGCCGGGTACGACGTCTTATTTCTGCGCGTGGTTCCATAGTTTTTATCATCTAATAGTTATTGATTATGGTGTTTATAGTATTGTAACTAATCATGCCTGAGTGCCTGCTAACTCTATCAATTAAAATAAGCCGATAAAAGCACCACGTATATATGGCGCCTCTCGACACGGGTGGTAGAATCATCGGTTTTGATGTTCATGAACGGCCAGTTTCCCTTTGGCCATATGGGAGTAAGTGATGAAACACACTGTCGAGGTGATGATCTCCGAGGCTGAAGTAGCCGCCCGGATCGCCAAATTGGGTGAAGAGATCACCGCCCGCTACCAGGGTTCCGACGAAGTCGTAATGATCGGTCTGCTGCGCGGCTCCTGCGTCTTCCTGGCTGACCTCTGCCGTCAGTGCCAGCTGCCCATCACCCTGGATTTTATGACCGCCTCCAGCTATGGCTCCGGCATGCACAGCACCCGTGACGTGCGTATCCTCAAAGACCTGGATGACGACATCAAGGGCAAGGATGTGGTGATCGTCGAAGACATCATCGACACCGGCTACACCCTCAACAAGGTGCGCGAGATCCTCTCCCTGCGCGAGCCGAAATCCCTCGCCATCTGCACCCTGCTGGACAAACCCTCCCGTCGCGAAGTGCAGGTGCCGGTTGACTGGGTCGGCTTTGCCATTCCGGATGAATTCGTGGTCGGCTGCGGCATCGACTACGCGCAGAAGTACCGCAACCTGCCCTTCATCGGCAAAGTGGTACCGCAAGAGTAACAAGGTTAAAAAACATACCGAACAAGGTGGCGCTGCGCCATTTTCTGTCTCAGGCGGCCTCGGCCGCCTTTTCTGTATCAAGACGGGTTCAGCCAGTTAGAGGTTGCAATGAACGCACTGGAAATCAGCGGCCTGAAAAAGACCTATCAGGGGGGCGTCGAAGCCCTGAAAGGCATCGATCTCACCGTCAAGCAGGGGGATTTCTTCGCCCTGCTCGGCCCCAACGGGGCGGGCAAGTCCACCACCATCGGCGTCATCAGCTCGCTGGTGAACAAGAGTGACGGCAAGGTGAAGGTATTCGGTTATGACATCGATACCCATCTGGAAGAGGCCAAGGCCCAGCTCGGGCTGGTGCCGCAGGAGTTCAACTTCAGCCAGTTCGAGAAGGTGATCCAGATTGTCACCCATCAGGCCGGCTTCTACGGCGTGCCCAAGGCAGAAGCCAAAATTCGCGCCGAGAAGTACCTGCGCCAGCTCGATTTGTGGGAGAAGCGCGACATGCCGGCCCGCACCCTCTCCGGCGGCATGAAGCGCCGCCTGATGATCGCCCGCGCCCTGATGCACGAACCCAAGCTGCTGATCCTCGATGAACCGACCGCCGGGGTCGATATCGAGATCCGCCGTTCCATGTGGAGTTTCCTCAAGGATCTCAACGAGCAGGGCGTCACCATCATCCTCACTACTCACTATCTGGAAGAGGCGGAGATGCTCTGCCGCAACATCGGCATCATCGACAAGGGCCGCCTGATCGAGAACACCAGCATGAAAAACCTGCTGGGCAAGCTGGGCCGCGAGACCTTCCTGCTCGATCTGGCGCCAGGTTCTGCCGTACCAAACGTGCCCGAATTCAACGGCCGTATGCAAGATGAGCGCACCCTGGAAGTGGATCTCGACAAGAGCCAGTCCCTCAACAGCCTGTTCGAGCAGCTGTCACACCAGCAGGTGCAGGTACTGAGCATGCGCAACAAGGCCAACCGGCTGGAAGAGCTGTTTGTCACCCTGGTCGAAGAGGGGAGAAAAGCATGAACCTGACCACTTACTACATCGCCTTCAAGAGCATTCTGGCCAAAGAGGTGAGCCGCTTTACCCGGATCTGGATCCAGACCCTGGTGCCGCCCGCCATCACCATGAGCCTCTACTTCGTCATCTTCGGCAACCTGATCGGTTCGCGCATCGGTGACATGGGCGGCTTCACCTACATGGAGTTCATCGTGCCCGGCCTCATCATGATGTCGGTGATCACCAACTCCTACTCCAACGTCGCCTCCTCCTTCTTCAGCGCCAAGTTCCAGCGCAACGTGGAGGAGCTGCTGGTGGCGCCGGTGCCCAACTACGTCATCATCGCCGGTTACGTGGGCGGTGGCGTGGCCCGCGGCCTCTGCGTCGGCCTCATCGTCACCCTGGTGTCGCTCTTCTTCGTGCCGCTGCAGATCCACCATCTGTTCAGCGTCTGCGTGACCGTGCTGCTGACCGCCATCCTCTTCTCGCTGGGTGGCCTCATCAACGCGGTGTTTGCCAAGACTTTCGACGACATCAGCATCATCCCCACCTTCGTGCTGACGCCGCTTACCTATCTGGGCGGCGTGTTCTACTCCATCAGCCTGCTGCCCCCCTTCTGGCAGGGGGTCTCCCAGGTGAACCCCATCATCTACATGGTGAACGCGTTCCGTTACGGCTTCCTCGGTATCTCCGACGTGCCGCTCGGCACCGCCTACCTCATCATCATCGGCTTCATCGTAGCTCTCTACGGTCTGGCCTGGTGGCTTATCTCGCGCGGCACCGGTCTGCGCCACTGATGACCAGAACGGGCACCTCGCGGTGCCCGTTTTTTATTCCCCCTTTAGCCCCTTCAACCTGCCAGCCCTCTTCGCAATAACCTGCCTGTTATTAAGGCTTTACCTGACACCTTGTGATCCACCGCAATTTTCGAATTACCCCCAAAGGTATAATTCTCGCGGTTGGATGTGCCGTCATTGATGGAGCATCTGTCTCTTCATTTCTCTCATCAGGGCAGGATCGCCTATGTCACTTATCACCGAGTTGCCAGCCATTTTCGATAGTTTTTCAGATGCCCGTCGTCAGGGCTTTCTGGCTGTGATGGCACTCAAGGAGCGACAGATCCCCCTGGTCGGCACCTACTGCACCTTTATGCCGCAGGAGGTGGCGATGGCCGCCGGCGCGGTGGTGGTATCGCTCTGCTCCACCAGCGACGAGACCATCGAGGAGGCCGAGAAAGACCTGCCCCGCAACCTCTGCCCGCTGATCAAGAGCAGCTACGGTTTCGGCAAGACCGACAAGTGCCCCTACTTCTACTTCTCCGATCTGGTGGTGGGGGAAACCACCTGCGACGGCAAGAAGAAGATGTACGAGTACATGGCCGAGTTCAAACCGGTACATGTGATGCAATTGCCCAACCGCGCCGATGACGAGGCCTCCCGCACCCTGTGGCGCAGCGAAATCGTCCGCTTCAAGGAGCTGCTGGAGCAGCAGTTTGGCCAACCCATCAGCGAGCAGGCGCTGCGAGAGGCCATCGTGCTGAAGAACCGCGAGCGCCGCGCACTGGCCGACTTCTACCGGCTGGGCCAGCTCAATCCGCCGGCGCTGAGCGGCACCGACCTGCTCAAGGTGGTCTATGGCGCCACCTTCCGCTTCGACAAGGAGCAGCTCATCAGCGAGCTGCAGGAGATGACCCGCCGCATCAAGGCCGAGTATGCCGAGGGCAAGCGGCTCGATGCCCGCCCGCGCATCCTCATCACCGGCTGCCCCATCGGCGGCGCGGCCGACAAGGTGGTGCGCCTCATCGAGGAGCACGGCGGCTGGGTAGTAGGTTACGAGAACTGCACGGGCGCCAAGGCGACCGAGCAGTGCGTCAGCGAGGAGGGCGACCTGTTCGATGCGTTGACCGACAAGTATCTGGCCATCGGCTGCTCCTGCATCTCCCCCAACCACCAGCGCATGAATCTGCTGAGCCAGATGGTGGAGGAGTATCAGGCAGACGGGGTGATCGATGTGATCCTGCAGGCCTGCCACACCTATGCGGTGGAGTCGCTCGCCATCAAGCGCCATGTGCGCGAACGCCACGGCATCCCCTACATGGCGGTGGAGACTGACTACTCCAGCGCCGACAAGGGACAACTGGCCACCCGGCTGGCGGCCTTTATCGAAATGCTGTGAGGAGGCGCAGTGTCACTCTCCATCGGGATTGACTCGGGCTCCACCGCGACCAAGGGGATCCTGTTCGACCACAAGGATGGCGGGCGTATCGTCCGCCGTTTTCTGGTGCCGACCCCCTTTCGTCCGCTGGCTGCCATCGAGCAAGGCTGGGCCGAACTCTCGGCCGATTTGCCAGAGCGCCCCCACCTGACCCTGACCGGCTATGGCCGCGATCTCGCGTCGTTCGCCGATCGCCGGGTTACCGAGATCTCCTGCCACGGGCTGGGGGCTCGCCTGCTCTGCCCATCGGTACACACCGTCATCGACATCGGCGGCCAGGACAGCAAGGTGATCCTGCTCGATGGCGACGGCAACCTCACCGACTTTCTGATGAACGACAAGTGCGCCGCCGGCACCGGTCGCTTTCTCGAGGTGATCACCCGCACTCTGGGGGCTCGGGTCGAGCAGCTCGACGAACTGTTGGAGGGCGCAGAGCCCCACGACATCAGCAGCATGTGTACCGTGTTTGCCGAGTCGGAGGCGATCAGCCTGCGCTCGGCGGGCATTCCGGCCGAGTCGATCCTGGCCGGCATCGTCCGCTCCATGGCCCGGCGCAGTGCCAACTTTATCGGCCGCCTCGGCGCCAGACCGAGCGTGCTTTTTACCGGCGGCGTCAGCCACTGCGCCACCTTCCGCCACTATCTGGCCGAAGGGTTGGGCTGCGAGGTCGCCACCCACCCGGACGCCCAGTTTGCCGGTGCGTTGGGGGCCGCCCTGCTCGGTGCCCGCGCCAGCACGGGAGGCAAATCATGAATCAGGAGTTTCTCTACCTGTTCCACTCCACCCTCGGCACGGTCAGACTGCGCAAGCGGCTGGAGCAGCACGGCCAGTCGTTTCGGGTCTGCGATGTGCCGCGCCTGCTCAGCGCTGGCTGTGGCCTCGCCATTCGCCTCCACTGCCCGCCCGAGGAGTGGCAACAGTGGTGCCAGAGTGGCGAAACCGCCGCCGTTTTTCGCTGCGAAGCGGACGGCGACTATCAGGAGTTGGCCCGCTATCCGGCCGATAGTCAGGACATGGCGAAGCAAACGCCTGTGGCTGGCAGTCGGAGTCATGGATGATAAAGAGCTATCCCATGGCCGTTTATCTGCGCATGCTGGCCAATCTGGTGCTAGGAGGATTCTTCCTCGCCTCTGCCGGGTTCAAGCTGGCCTCCCCCGCCCTGTTCATCGAGCAGATCGGCGCCTTTGGCCTGATCTGGCCGCCGCTGCTTCCGCTCGCGGCCTGGGGGCTGATCGCCCTTGAGCTCTCCGCAGGGCTGGCGGTCATCGCCAACCGGCGCTGGGGATTGTGGCTGGTGATCGGGCTGCTCGCCCTGTTTATTCCGGTGTTGGGCTATGGCGTTGCCATCGGGCTCGACATCTCTTGCGGCTGTCTTGGCAGGGCTGATCTCAGCTCGTTGCCGGAGGCCATTGTGCGGGATCTGCTGCTACTGACGCTTGCGGGCGCCCTGCTGCGAACTTCCCGCCCCGTTTTTCCCGTTCCAAAGGAGTAGTGACATGATGACATTGCGATCCCGCACTCTGGTGGCCTCGCTGATCGCCGCCAGCTTTGCCCTCGCGGGCTGTGGCGACAACCAGTTCGAGCAGGAGGTGAAGCTGGAACAAGCGGCTGTACAGCTGGCACAGGAGGCGCAGCAGGGGGGCTATCAGCTGCTGACCGTGACCGAGCTGAAAACCCGGATGGACAAGGGCGAGGAGCTGGTGATCATCGACACCATGCCCTATGAGGACTCCTACAAGAAGGAGCACATCCCGGGCGCCAAGAACTTTGCCTTCGTGAAAGAGGCCAAGGCTGGCGACAACTGGAGCGAGATCGTCGAGGGAAGCGGTACACCGGAGCAGTTCCAGGCGCTGCTGGGTGAAGACAAAGCCCGCCCTGTGGTGATCTACTGCGGCTTCGTCAAGTGCGGCCGCAGCCACAACGCTGCCGCCTGGGCGGTCAATCAGGGCTATCAACAGGTCTATCGGGTGCCGGGCGGCATCTTCGCCTGGAAAGGCGCTGGCTACCCCGTCACGGCCGAGTAACCCGACCTTTCGCCCCAAAAAAGAAGCCCGCAACTGCGGGCTTCTCTCATTTCGATACTGGCTGTCAGCTGGCGACCTGGGACGCTTCACCTTCCGCAACATCGCTCTGCACCTGTTTGCCAAGCAGGCGCTTGGTGATCATGGCCGCCATGATAGATCCGTTGACGTTGAGAGCGGTACGGCCCATGTCCACCAGCGGCTCGATGGCGATCATCACCCCCACCAGCGCGATAGGGAAGTTGAGGGTGGAGAGCACGATCAGCGCGGCGAAGGTGCCGCCACCGCCGACGCCAGCCACCCCGATGGAGCCCAGCGCAATCACCGGCAGCAAAGTCAGCAGGAACAGGGGATCAAACGGGTTGATGCCAAGCATGGGGGCAATCATCGCCACCATCATGGCCGGATAGATGCCGGCGCAGCCGTTCTGGCCGAGGTTGGCACCGAACGAGGCGGCAAAGTTGGCGATGCTGGAGGGCACCCCAAGACGCTGCTGGGTCTCGATGCTGAGCGGGATGGAGGCGGCGCTGCTGCGGGAGATAAAGGCGAAGGTGAGCACGCCCCACACTTCCCGCAGATAGTGCAGCGGGTTCTGGCCGATCAGCAGCAGGATCACCATGTGTACTGCAAACATCGCCAGAATGGCGACGTAGCAGACCAGAATAAAGCCGAGCAGGCTGAGGATCTCGCTCAGGGGATAGTGAGCCACCACCCGGGCGATCAGCGCCATCACGCCATAGGGGGTGAGCGCAATCACCACCCGCACCATCTTCATCACCCACAGTTGCAAGGTGTCGATGGCCACGGCGGCGCGAGCACCAGCCTCTGGATGCTCCGCCTTCAACTGCAGCAGGGCAACCCCGGCCAGCACGGTGAAGATCACCACGCCGATCACCGAGAGACCGCGGCTACCCGCCATATCGGCGGCAAAGTTGGTGGGCACCAGCGAGAGCAGCAGGGCCGGCAGGGTCTGGGCACTGTCGATGGTACTCATGCTCTGTTGCAGCGCAGCCGTGTCGCTGCCGTGGCTCAGCAGCCCCTCGGCAGTGAGACCACTCAGATGGGTCACCGTCATCCCCACCACACCGGCGATCATCACCAGGGTCAGCATGGAGCCGATCAGCACGGCGCTGATCTTGCCGAGGGACTGGGCCTGCTCCAGCTTGTTGATGGCAGAGAGGATGGAGGTGAACACCAGCGGCATCATCACCACCTTGAGCAGGCTGACATAGCCGCCGCCGATGATATTGACCCACTCCAAGGTCTGCTGGACGCCGGCATCATCGGCGCCCCACCCCAGTTGCAGCGCCAGCCCGAACAGGGCACCGAGCAGCAGACCCGCAAGCACCTTGCGCGAGAGCGGCAACCCTGTGGGCAACCGGGTGAGAGCAAAACAGAGCAGACAGAAAACAAGCGATGCAATCAGGACAAACATCATGAATACCTGTAGCGGCCATCAGGCCGAAAGTGGATTGATACGAAGGGGGATGCGGGCAGGGCCGCAGAATAAAACGCCGGAATGCAGGAGTGTGCAGGCGTGAAAAAACAGCGGACGCCCGGGAAGGCGTCCGCTGGCAATCGGGGGAATTACTTCTTTACGGGGGCGTCGTACTGTTCGGGTTCGTCGCTATAGACGCAGACGTTCCACTTGGCAGCCAGGCCATCGTCGGCCAGACAGTAACGTTCGAAGAAAGCCTTGATCTCGGCGCGCTGGCAGTGCGCTTCGAAAGAGGCCATGTCTTGCCAAATCTCGTTGAACACGATGGGGAAGCTCTCCCCCTCGGCAAACGGGCTGGCGATGTGGCGGGTTACCCGATATTGCAGGCAGCCATCCTCACGCAGGGTGTTGGGCTCCAGTGCCTGCAACACCTGAAACAGGGCCTGCTCCTGACCAGCTTTCGGCAGGAATTGGGCGATGCAATAAACCTTCTTGGACATGAGATCCTCCTGTGGGCGACTCGCTCAGGCTTGCTGTAGCGTGACCACCCGGTTGTCGATAAGACGGGCCTTGCCGAGATACGCAGCCATCAGGATCACCAGCTGCTCGCTCTCGTCGGTAGCCGCTTCGAGGTTGGCGGCATCGACGATGTCGATGGCATCGGTGCGAAAACCGGCGTTGTCGAGGCGCTGGCTGGCCTGCGCCACCAAGGAGGGCAGGTGGTGATCACCTGCTTCGATCTGCTCGGCGATCCAGTTCATGGTGCGCGCCAGCTCGGGGGCGATGGCCCGCTCGGCAGCGGTCAGGTAGCCGTTACGCGAAGAGAGCGCCAGCCCGTCTTCGGCCCGCACGGTGGGCACGCCGACGATCTCGATGGGCATCGCCATGTCGGCCACCATCTTGCGAATGAGCGCCAGCTGCTGGTAATCCTTCTGGCCAAAGCAGGCCACATCCGGCTGTACCAGATTGAACAGCTTGGTGACGACGGTGCTGACCCCGCGGAAGTGACCCGGACGCAGCGCCCCCTCCAGCAGATTGGAGAGACCCGGCACCTCGACGAAGGTCTGGCTGGCCAGCCCCTGCGGATACATGATCTCCGGGGTCGGGGTGAACACCATATCGACTCCGGCCGCTTCCAGCGCAGCGCAATCCTGCTCCAGAGTGCGCGGGTAGTTGGCAAGATCCTCGGCCTTGTCGAACTGCATAGGGTTGACGAAGATGCTGACCACCACCTTTTCGGCGTGGCTGTGTGCCTCCTTCACCAGCGTCAGGTGGCCCTGATGCAGATTGCCCATGGTGGGCACGAATGCGATGGCACGCCCTTCACGGCGCCATTGGGAGATCTGCTCACGCAGAGCGGCAGGATTGTTAACAACCAACATCGGCAGTTCACCTTCAGATGAATCAAAAAGATACGGGTTACATCAGCCTGACAGGATGACGAAACGGGGGCACTGGCCCCCGCTCTCATCGATAGGGCATCACATCAGTTGAAGCAGTGTTCCGGGCCGGGGAAACTCCCCTCGCTCACCTGCTGCACATAGAGGCGCACGGCGGCGCGCACGTCGCCGGTCTCGGCCAGGAAGTTCTTGGTGAACTTGGGCACATAGCCGGAGGTGACGCCAAAGGCGTCGTGCATCACCAGAATTTGACCGTCGGTCGCAGGGCCGGCACCGATGCCGATCACCGGGATCCGCAGCGCCTTGCTGATCCGCTCGGCCAGCGCACTGGGCACGCACTCGAGCACCAGCAGCTGGATACCGGCCGCCTGCAGTTCGAGAGCCTGACGGTAGATCTCCTGGGCCTGAAACTCGTCGCGACCCTGCACCTTGAAGCCGCCAAAGACGTGGACGGATTGCGGGGTGAGGCCGAGGTGACCGCACACCGGCCCCCCGTTGCGGGTGAGGTGGCGGATGGAGTCGCAGAGCCAGTCGCCCCCTTCCATCTTGACCATGCGAGCACCGGCTGCCATCAGGCGGGCGGCGTTCTGGTAAGTCTGCTCGGGGGTGGCGTAACTCATGAAGGGCATGTCGGCGATGATCAGCGCATTGCTGGCACCGCGAGCCACACAGCGGGTGTGATAGACCATCTCATCCATGTTGACCGCCAGGGTATCCTGACCCCCTTGCAGCACCATGCCCAGCGAATCGCCGATGAGCAGCACATGGGCCCCCTCGTCGTCGAACAGCTTGGCAAAGGTGGCATCATAGGCGGTGATGGCGGTGAACTTTTGACCATCCTGCTTCATCTTCAGCAGGCTGGCGGTGGTGATCTTGCTCATAAAGGCTCCTGTACGTCTGCACTCGGCGCAATGATGGCGAGATCATTGCTCGGGCAGCGGGCAACCAGTTGTGCGAGCGGGGTGCCGCAGGGCAGCACCAGAGCGGGCGCGATTTCGGCCAGGGGCAGCAGCACGAACTCCCGCTCCTTCATGCCGTAATGGGGAACGATCAGGCGCTCGTGGTTGATCACCTGATCGCCAAAGAGCAGCAGATCGAGATCCAGGGTTCTGGGTCCCCACCGCTCCTCTTTGCGCACACGTCCCTGTTCCAGCTCGATTTTTTGTAGTTGATCCAGCAGCGCCAGCGGCGTCAGCCGGGTGTTGAGCCGGGCCACGGCATTGACGTAGTCCGGCTGATCAGCAGGCCCCATGGGGCGGCTGCTGTAAAACGACGAGGCCTGCACCAGCACAGATTCCGGCAAGGTCGCCAGCGCGGCGACCGCGCGGCGCGCCTGACCCAATGGGTCAGACAGGTTGGAGCCAATGGCGATGAAGACCTCGGTCATCACGTCTGTGATCACTCGGCCGCTTTCGGCTTGCGACGGCGCGGGCGGCGGCGATTGCGGCTGTTGCTGCTGCGCTTCTCGCCATCGTGGCTACGGCTCTCACCGCGCTCACCGCTGGCCGGGCGACGGGTCGCTTCCCGTTGCAGCTGCGGGCGCACATCCGGATTGGAAGCAACATAGCGCTCCCACCAGCTGGCCAGCTCGCCGAGACCGCGCTCGACCCGGTTGCGCAGCAACAGGAAGTCGAACGCCGCGCGGAACTTGGGATGCTCCATGGCGCGCTCGGGGTGCTTGCCCTGACGACGGGTCAGGCGCTGTTGCAGTGCCCAGATGTCGCGGACATCTGTCGTGAAACGGCGGGGAACGGCGATGATCCGCACCTGATTGTCGAGCACCTCGTTGATCGCCAGCATGAAGGCGTCATACCAGGGCAGGCCGCTCTCGTTCTCCAGCACCCGACCACGGGCCTCGACGCAGCCCCACAGCAGGGTGGCGTAGAGGAAGGCGGGGGTGACGCGTTTATCTTCACGAACGCGAGTGTCGGTATCGATCAGCGCCTGCTCGATAAACTGCTCGTAAGGCGAGTTGCCGTGCGGGGTAAACAGCGCAGCCACTTGCGGGAAGAGCTGCTGGAACAGGCCGTACTCGCGCAGCAACTTGTAGGTAGTCAGGGCATCGCCAGCCAGGAACAGCTTGAGGGTCTCCTCAAACAGGCGGGCCGCCGGAATATCCTGCAGCAGCGGCGCCAGCTCCCGGATGGGGGCAGCGGTGCGCGGGCTGATGGTCATGTCGAGCTTGGCGGCGAAACGCACGGCGCGCAGCATCCGCACCGGATCTTCGCGGTAGCGGGTTTCGGGATCGCCGATCAGCTCCAGCTTGCGCTCGGCCAAATCTTCCAGCCCGCCCTCAAAATCGTGCAGGGTGAAATCCTTGGCGCTGTAGTAGAGGGCGTTGACGGTAAAGTCGCGGCGCTCGGCATCCTCTTCGATGGTGCCGTAGACGTTGTCGCGCAGCAGCATGCCTTCATCGGACTGGGCCGACACATGTTTGCTGGTATTGACCTGATGGTGGTGACCGCGGAAGGTGGCCACTTCGATCACGTCACGACCAAAGACAATGTGGGCCAGGCGGAAGCGGCGGCCAATCAGGCGGCAGTTGCTGAACAGCGCCTTGATCTGCTCCGGCGTCGCATCGGTAGCGATGTCGAAATCCTTGGGCGTCTTCCCGAGCAGCAGATCCCGGACTCCGCCGCCGACCAGGTAGGCTTCATAGCCGCCCTTGTTCAGGCGATAGAGCACCTTGAGTGCATTCTCGCTGATCTCTTTGCGCGAAATCGGGTGCTGGTCACGACTCAGGGTTCGACGTTGTCCGGCAACACGGGCCGGAATGGGGGACTCCGCCGACTGCTCGCCCTCATCCTTGCCGAGCACTTTGCGGCAAAAGTTTGCGATCTGGGAAAAAATGGTACACCTCGTTATGACTTCAAATTGACGGGAGGCCAAAAAAATAGCGGCCTATCATAGCTCACGCCTAACCAAATGAAAAACCGTGACGGTAATTGATCCCGTTTGAATCGGCGTTGCCGGAAAAAATAGCGGTCTATTCCCATAGCTCACACCTGACCAAATGAAAAACCGTGACGGCAATTGATCCCGTTTGAATCGGCGTGGCCGGAAAAAATAGCGGCCATTCACTGAAAGCAAACCGGCCATTGCCCTTTTAGCGCCTGTCGGCACGGCAACAAGGCGGCTATGGCGCCAACCCCGCCACTATAAATTTAATTTATGGTTTTTCGTTAAATGACCCAATTCTACCTTATACCTAACCGGATCCGCGGCGCAGGGTCCGTTGCTCTCTCTTGCCTGCTCTCGAAAGCCAGCGCCCGATCCGCTCAAGCCGACTCGCGCAGCGTTTCACCTTGTCACCTTGCTTTTGGCTTTGGTTGCCAGATTTAGCCGGCAACCAACGGGATCTTCTCGCTGGCGGGCACCCGGGCCAGCTGCCAGTTGGCGATGCCCCAGCCGATGATCTCGTCGATCCGGCTTGCCATCAACTCGGGCGGCGGACACTGACCGAGAAAGTGCAGCGCCTGCCAGAGGGCCGGGCGCACCTCATCCAGCGCCAGTGCCGGCGCATGGTTCTGCTTGGAGAGCTTGTTGCCATCGGCCTGTACCACCAGCGGCAGATGCACCCAGTCCGGCACCGCGGCCCCCAGGGTCTGGTAGAGGGCAATCTGACGCACCGTCGGCTCCAGCAAGTCGGCGCCGCGCACTATCTCGGTGATGCCGCTGTCCATGTCATCCACCACCACCGCCAGGTTGTAGGCGTAGAGCCCGTCGCGGCGGCGGATGATGAAATCCTCCTCGGCGAGCGCCGCCGGCACCGCGATATGGCCCTGCAAGCGGTCATCGAAGTGGTAGACCGGATGGTGCTGGCGCAAGCGGGCGGCAGAGCCCTCTGCCGTCAGCCCCAGGGTGCGGCAGTGGCCGTTGTAAAAACCGCCGCTCGCCATGATTTCGCGCCGGGTACAGCGGCACCAGTAGAGATCGCCCGCCCGGTAGAGCTGGTCGATGATCTCGTCATAGCGGCCGTGGCGCGCGCTCTGGAACATCACCTCGCCATCCCACTCAAGACCGTATGCCTCAAGGGTTTTGAGAATAAGGTCGGCCGCCCCCGCCATCTCCCGCGGCGGATCGATATCCTCGATGCGCACCAACCAGCGCCCCTGTTGCGCTCTGGCCTGCAAAAAGCTGCCGAGGGCCGCAATCAGCGAACCGAAGTGGAGCGGGCCGGAAGGGGACGGCGCAAAGCGGCCCACATAGGGGCGAATTTGGGGGGAGGAAGGGGTATTCACAGCCATGACGGTTCGGATAAGCAGTTCAGTGAGGCGCATTTTGGGACGCCCCGCCCAAAAGCTCAATAAAAAAGGGAGCCCGCAAGCTCCCTTTTTCATATTGCAGCGGGTCGGTATCAACCGGCCATCTGCTTTTCCTTGATCTCGGCCAGCGTCTTGCAGTCGACACAGAGGTCGGCTGTCGGACGGGCTTCCAGACGGCGGATACCGATTTCGATACCGCAGTGCTCGCAGTAACCGAAGTCGTCATCTTCCAGCAGCTGCAAGGTCTTCTCGATCTTCTTGATCAGCTTGCGTTCACGATCGCGGGTACGCAGTTCGAGAGCGAACTCCTCTTCCTGCGCGGCACGATCCACGGGATCCGGGAAGTTGGCAGCCTCGTCCTTCATGTGATCAACGGTGCGGTCAACTTCCTGCATCAGTTGGTTGCGCCAGGCACCCAGGATCTTGCGAAAATGCGCCTTCTGTTGGTCATTCATGTACTCCTCACCCGGCTTTTCCTGGTAAGGCGCGACACCCGCAATGGCCAGGGGGCCCAGAGATTTCCTGTTTTCGCCTGTTGGCATGCCCTGTCTCCTAATTCAGCACGCTACCCGTGCCATCCATAAATTGAGGGCGACATCTATAGCAGAAGGGTAACGGGTAAGCAAACGAGCCGTACCAATAATGTTACCCACTCCAATATTTATGAACTCCCCTCGGGTAACAGGTGGCTGGATTCAAACGGGATAAATCCTTGTGCCACCATGCCTTGCACCCCAACATGGGGCCGATAGCATAAAATTTCAACCCCCGCCGCAATTGCCTGTTCAATTAGCAGACTATAGTGCGGATCTATGTGCGCTGCAGGGCGCATCCGGCTTATTCCGGAGTGCAACACCATAAATAGCAGCACGGCTCTGTGACCGGCCGCTTTCATGGCCATCAATTCACGTAAATGCTTGGCGCCACGGGCAGTTACCGCATCGGGGAAGTAGCCCATGCCGGCCTCTTCCCGCTCATCGAGCAGGGTGACCGATTTTACCTCGATGTAACAGTTGCCCTTCTTCTCATCTTCCAGCAAGAGGTCGATGCGACTGTTCTCTTCGCCATATTTCACCTCGGTGCGCAGTCTGGCATAGCCGCACAGCGGTGCGATGGCATCCTGCTCGATCAGCTCGCGGGCGATCTGGTTGGCGCGCGCGGTGTTGACGCAGATAAAGTGGCCGGCCGGGCTCTCGGCGATCTCCCAGCTATGGGGCAGCTTGCGCTTGGGGTTGTCGGAGGTCGAATACCAGACCCGGGTGCCCGGATCGGCGCAGCCGGTCATGGCGCCGGTGTTGGCGCAGTGGATGGTGATCACCTCACCATTGGCCAGTTCGACATCGGTCAGAAAGCGCTTGTAGCGGGCGACAAGTTGCCCGGATTGCAGTGGCGGATCAAATATCACGGGTTCGCCCTCCGCGCCTGTTCGTTGTCCCACTCATCCCGAGCCCCCTCATCCTTGGCTCTGGCCCGCAGCGGCCAGCAGGCAAGCGGCTGGTAGCGCACCCCATCCGGGGTCGAGATCGACTCATAGAGGCAAAATTGATCGGCCCTGAGCAGAAAATCGGGGGCCGGCAGGGTGGCTGGCGCCTCACCCGCCTTGCGCGACAGGGTGACGTGAGGGCGATATCCCTGCTCGCCATTGCCAAGCCCCAGCTTCTCGCCGTGACGACGCAGTGCCTTCGCCAGCACGGTCAGCTCGTTGGGCCACTCCTGCGGGCCAATCCAGCCTGCCTTGGCGCGGCTGAACCAGCCGGTCTCATCCAGCCTGATGGTGAGCGGCGGACAGTGCTGGCGCTCAACGGCGGCGATCAGGCGGCGGGTGGTCACCTCGTCCGCTTCACCGAGGAAGGCGAGGGTGAGGTGAAGATTGGCTTGCGGCACCGGTTGACCGGGCCAGGGGCGTTGATCACGCCAGCTGATGAGTTCGGGAGCGAGCTCCCCGACGGGCAGAGCAAAGAAGAGTTTGGCCATTCGGGTGAAGATGCCTTTATCCAGACAGAGAGGGTGGCCCATTCTATGGCAGCCATCTCCTCCTGTCTCGCCATCCGGGCCGAGGGCCATCTGCTCCCCTACATCTGCTCACGGTGGCCGTGCTGGCTGTGGCAGAATAGGCGCCGTTTTACCGGTTGCAACAGAAGGTGTTGATCGTTTTGTCCCCACTCCCCATCGTTTCGGTGCTGCCCGAACTCTTTGCCGCCCTCGACCGCCACAACAGCGTGATCCTGCAGGCGCCCCCCGGCGCGGGCAAATCGACCCTGCTGCCGCTGGAGCTGGTACGTCAGAACCGGCTGCCCGACCGCATCATCATGCTGGAACCAAGACGGCTGGCGGCGCGCAATATCGCCAGCTTTCTGGCACGCCAGCTCGGGGAGAAGGTGGGCGAGCGCATCGGCCTGCGGGTGCGCGGCGAGAGCCGCACCAGCTCCGCGACCCGGCTCGAGATTGTCACCGAAGGGGTGCTGACCCGGATGTTGCAGCAGGATCCCGAGCTCGGCGGCGTCTCGCTGGTCATCTTCGATGAGTTCCACGAACGCAGCCTGCACGCCGATACCGCGCTGGCCTTCGCCATCGAGAGCCAGCAGGGATTGCGGGATGACCTCAAGCTCCTGGTGATGTCCGCCACTCTGGATGGCATGGCGCTGGAAAAGCTGCTGCCGGATGCGCCGGTGATCCGCTCGGAAGGGCGCGGCTTTCCCATCGACTACCACTACCGCCCCGCCAATCGCCAGCAGTGGCTGGAGCCGCAAGTCGGCGCCGTGGTGCTCGAAGCGCTGGCCGAGCAAGATGGCAGCCTGCTGGTCTTTCTGCCGGGACAGGGAGAGATCGAGCGGCTGGCGCAGTGGCTGGAAGGACGGCTGCCGGATGACGTGACCCTCGCCCCCCTCTACGGCCGCCTCGACATGGCCGCCCAGCAAGCGGCCATCGAGCCGGCACCTGCGGGCCGCCGTAAGCTGGTGCTCACCACCAATGTGGCGGAGACCTCCCTCACCATCGAAGGCGTCTCTGTCGTGATCGACAGCGGGCTGGAGCGCCGTGCCTCGTTCGATCTGAAAAGCGGCGTCACCCGACTGGAGACCCGCCCCATCGCCAAAGCCTCCGCCACCCAGCGGGCGGGCCGTGCCGGTCGTCTCGGCCCCGGTGTCTGCTACCGGCTCTGGAGCAACGAAGTGCAGGAGCGGCTCGCCGAGCAGAGTCCGCCCGACATCCTCACTCAGGAGCTGACCGGTCTGCTGCTGGATGCCGCCCAGTGGGGGGCAAAGGTGGAAGATCTACCGCTGCTCGACATGCCGCCGGCGGCGGCCGTCGCCAGTGCCCAGCGGCTGCTGGTGGCCCTCGGCGCCATGAAGCCGGGGGGTGAGCAACAACTTACCCCGGCTGGCCGCGCCATGGCGGCCTTCGGTACCCATCCCCGGCTCGCCCGCATGCTGCTGCGCGCCCGCGAGCTGGAAGCTGAAGGTCTGACAGGGATTGTCGCCGATGCCGCATATCTGGTGGCGTTGCTGGAAGAAGATCTGCGAGGATCGGAGCGTCTCTCGGTGCTGTTCCACCGCTGTCAGGGAGCCCTGCGCCAGAGTGCGGCCCGCTGGTTTGAACGGCTCGGCGCTCGCCCGGCCAATCCACAGGGACAGTGGCTCGGGCTGCTCTGTGCCCTCGCCTGGCCGGATCGCATCGGCAAGCTGCGCAGCGGCAGCCGTTACCAGCTCAGCGGCGGGGTGAGCTGCGATCTGATCGAGGGTCACCCCTGTCAGGGTCAAAGTGCGCTGATTGCGGTGGAGATGGGTCAGAACGAACGCGGCAGCCGCATCTTTATCGCCGAACCGATAGAGCTGGATGAGTTGGCGCGTCTGCTGCCGGAGCTGGTAAGCGAGCGCCAGTGGTTCGACTGGGACGAGCGCGAGGAGCGGGTGCGCGCCGAACGCCAGCAGGTGATCGGCGAGCTGGTGCTGAGCCAGCGACCGCTGACGGACCTTTCGGATGAGCAGAAGGGGCGCTGCCTGCTGCAAGGCATCCGCCGCAAGGGGCTGTATGTGCTGCCGTGGGACGAGAGCAGTGAAGGGCTGCTGGCCCGTCTGCGCTGCGCCCGCGACTGGTTGCCCGATGAGGAGTGGCCAGCCATGGATGACGACAGCCTGCTGGCCACCCTCGAACAGTGGCTGCTGCCGGCGGTGAGCGGCATGACCCGACTGGAGCAGTTGAAAAAGCTCGATATGAGCGACATCCTGCGCCAATCTCTGCCCTGGCCACTGCCCAAACGGCTGGACGAGGCACTGCCCGGCCACTTTACGGCACCGACCGGCAGCCGGGTACGGATCCGCTATCAGCCGGGGCAGGCCCCGGTGATCCCGGTGCGAATTCAGGAGATGTTCGGTCAGGCGGCAACCCCCTGCGTGGCCGATGGCCGGGTGGCGCTGGTGGTAGAGCTGCTCTCCCCCGCCCAGCGACCGCTGCAAATCACCGCCGATCTGGCCGCTTTCTGGGCTGGCTCCTACGAGCTGGTGAAAAAAGAGATGAAGGGGCGCTATCCCCGCCACTACTGGCCGGACAATCCGCTGGAGGCGATGCCGACCAGAGTCACCAAGAAGAAGATGGGTATCTAGGTTCGATTGGCCAGGCCCGATCGGACGTTCGCGAATGCGACATAACAAGTAGAAAGGAAAGCAAAGAGGATTTATGGCAACCCAACGACGCAAGCGCGCCCCCAAGAAAGCGCCACCCAAGCGTACCATCTGGCGCAAGCTGTTCTGGCTTGGCTTCAAGCTCTCGCTGGTGGTAGCGGCCTTTATGGTGGTGTTTGGCATCTACCTCGATACCCAGGTGCGCGAGCGATTTGACGGCGAGAAGTGGCAGCTGCCGGTGATGGTCTACAGCCGTCCGCTGGAGCTCTATCCGGGTCAGCGCCTGTCGCGCGACCAGATGCTGCGCGAGCTCAACATGCTGAGCTACAAGCAGGTGCGCCAGCCCCATACTCCGGGCGAATACACCATCATCGGCAACCGCATCGAGCTTATTCGCCGACCATTTGCCTTCTACGATGGTACCGATGGTGCCCGCGGCCTGCGCCTCACCTTCAACGGCCCGCGCCTCGAGGGGATCCAGTCGCTGGAGAACCAGCGCCAGCTCGGTTACGCCCAGATGGACCCGGTGCTGCTCGATCGCCTCAACACCGAAGATCGGGAAGACCGCCTGCTGGTACGCCTCGCCGAGGTGCCGGACAGTCTGCTGGTGACCCTGCTCACCACCGAGGATCGCGACTTCTATCAGCATGGCGGCGTCTCCCCCATCGCCATCATGCGCGCCATGTTTGCCAACCTGATCGCCGGCCGCACCGTGCAGGGCGGGAGTACCCTCACCCAGCAGCTGGCCAAGAACTTCTTCCTGACCCGTGAGCGCAGCCTGTGGCGAAAACTGCAGGAAGCCTACATGGCGGTACTGATCGATTACCGCTACAGCAAGGACGAGATCCTGGAGTCCTACCTCAACGAGGTCTATCTGGGGCAGAACTTCTCGCAAGGGGTCTATGGCTTCGGCCTCGCCTCCTACTTCTACTTCGGCATTCCGGTCAACGAGCTGGATATTGATCAGGTCGCCCTGCTGGTCGGTCTGGTAAAAGGCCCCTCCTATTACGATCCCTGGCGCTTCCCCGATCGGGCCAAGGTGCGCCGCGATCTGGTACTGAAACTGCTGATGGATCACGGCAGCCTGACCCAGGCCGAATATGATCTGGCCAGCAAGCAGCCGCTCGGCATCATCGCCCGCGGCCAGATGAGCTACGGCCGCACCCCGGCCTTCATGGGGCTGCTCAAGCGCGAGATCCAGAGCCGCTTCGGCCCGGATCTGCTCAAGCAGTCCGGCCTCAAGATCTTCACCAGCCTCGACCCCATCGCCCAGCATGCCGCTGAACAGGCGGTCGCTTCTGGCCTCGCCGACATCGAAAAACTGCGCGGCAAGAAGAAGCTGGAAGCCGCCATGGTGGTCTCTGACTGGCACAAGGGCGAAGTGGTGGCGCTGGTCGGTGGTCGCGATCCTCGCTACGCCGGTTTCAACCGGGCGCTTGATGCCCGCCGCCAGATCGGTTCGCTGGTGAAACCTGCGGTCTACCTGACTGGCCTCTCCAACGGCCTGACCCTGGCGACCCCGCTCAAAGATCAGCCGATCCGCATTCGCGGTCAGGATGGTCAGGTCTGGACGCCGCAAAACTACGATCGCAAGTTCCGCCAGAGCGTGCCGCTGATGGATGCGCTGGCCAGCTCCCTCAACGTGCCGACCGTCAATCTTGGTCTGCAGGTGGGGCTGGAGAAGGTGGTCGACACCCTGCACAAACTGGGGGTGCAGCAGGAGATCCAGCCCTATCCGTCGCTGGTGCTGGGGGCCGTGGCGCTCTCGCCGATGGAGGTGAACCAGATGTACCTGCCCATCGCCAATCAGGGTCTGACCCAGCCGCTGTCGGCGATCCGCGCCGTGGTCAAAGGGGATGGCAGCCTGCTCTATCAGCATGATCAAACCGCCAAACGGGTTACCGACAGTCAGGCGAGCTGGCTCACCCTGTTCGCCATGACCAAGACGGTGAGTCAGGGGACGGCACGCTCGCTGGGTGCCAAGTTCCCGGGCGCCACCATGGCGGCCAAGACCGGCACCACCAACGAGCTGCGCGACTCCTGGTTTACCGGGCTCGACAACAACGAGCTGGTCAGCATCTGGGTCGGCCGCGATGACAACACCCCGGCGGGTCTCACCGGTGCCAGCGGCGCCCTGCAGCTCTTTACCGGCTACATGAGCCAGCGCGGCGTCAACAGCCTGAGCCTGCAGATCCCGGAAGGGGTTACCTGGGCTAACTTCTCTCGCACCAGTGGCACCCGGGTCACCAGCGACTGCCCGGGCAGCCTGCAGGTGCCGGCCAAGGTCTCGACCATGGGCTCACCGACCAGCTGCAGCAGCCCAGGTACGCCACGCAGCGCGCTGGACGACTGGTTCGGCGGCTTCTTCAACTGACCGAGGGAGACGGGTAGCCCGGGCTGCCCATCTCGCCATCCCGCTTACAAGGAGTCACCATGCACCAGCCGCTGTTTGAGGCCATCCACCACGTTGCCATCATCGCCAGCGATTACGCTCGCTCGCGCCACTTCTATCACGAGGTGCTGGGACTTCCCATCATTGCGGAGACCCTGCGCGAGGCGCGCCAGTCGTGGAAACTGGATCTGGCCCTGCCGGATGGCAGTCAGCTGGAGCTGTTCAGCTTCCCCATTACGCCCAAGCGCCCCTCTACGCCAGAGGCATGCGGCCTGCGTCATTTGGCCTTTCGGGTCGGCGACCTTGACCGCGTCATCACCCATCTGCATGCCCACCAAGTCGCTGTGGAACCGGTGCGGGTGGATGAGCTGACCGGCAAGCGCTTCACCTTTTTCGCTGACCCCGACGGCCTGCCGCTGGAGCTCTACGAAGCGCCGCGCTGAGTCCGCATCGGCCAAACAAAAAGCCGCCCGGCGAACCGGGCGGCTTTATTATTTATTGCTGGCGTTATATCAGGCGGTGGTCAGCATGGCGACAGCCAGTGCCATCACCATCATGCCGGCCCAGCCGATGGGCTTGAGGCGCTCGCGGAAGATGAGCAAGCCACCCAGCGCAGTACCGAGAATACCGATGGCGCCCCAGGTCGCGTAGGCCACGGCCAGGTCGATCTTGCCACCGCTTACAGCCTCCGAGAGCAGGGTAAAGGCCATCAGCACCAGCAGGATGCCGAGGAAACCCCACCTCTTGTAGCGAAAGCCGACCGAGCGGTTGATCGCCATGTTGGCGCCGATATCCAGCAGAGCTGCGCCAAAAACGATGATTAACGGGTGCATACAACCTCCTCGCCATTGCGGGCGTCATCGTGAGCACTTGTCGGCTCATCGTGGCACTCCCCCATGGTCACCATAACAATACCCACTATCGCCAGCCCCAGACCAACCAACTCCTGAGCACTCAGGTTGTAGTCAAGGAACATCACTGAGACGACGGTGATCAGCGCAATCCCCAGCCCCTCCCACAACGCAAAGGCAATACCAATGGAGATTGTTTTGGCGGCTTTGGCCAGTAGCAGATACGAGAGCGAAATCAGCACCCACATCGGCAAATAGTTGAGCCATCCGGCATCGTTCTCGGGGATCATCGCCATACTCGAGGTGCCTGCGACCTCGGTCACTATGGCGCCCGTCAAAAATATTCGAGCTAAAAGCATGCGACTGAATAACATAAAATTTCCTTTTGTTGCTGCGACGGGAGAGATGGTAGCTCGGACATTCTCTCCGGCGGGAGTCGCTAAGCGTCGACAATATCGACGCTACTCGTTTGCCTTGTCAGTCGGGGGCAGGGTAAGGTGAAGATGGGATCACTGTGTCATATGCCGTAAACCATGAAGCTTTATCAGATAGAACTCTTTGTCGAGTCTGCCAATAGTGGCTCCATCGCCAGCACTGCCCGCCGCCTTGGCAAGAGCCGCAGCGCAGTCAGTACCGCAATTGCGGCTCTTGAAGTCGAGCTTGGCGTCGAACTTTTTGAACGCGGTGCCAACCAGAGTCGGCTGACTGAAATCGGCGAGCTGGTGCTGGATGACTGCACCCGCCTGCTGCAGGCCGCCAACAGCCTGCAACAGAAATGCGAGCACTACGCTTCGGGGGCCGAAGTGGCACTGCGTATCGCCCGCGATGACGCAATTCCCGAGCAGGTATGGCGCGAGATGCTGGCTGGACTGCACAACCAGTTTCCCGGCACCAGCATCTCGCTGGTGCTCGCCTCCCCGCCCGAGCTGCCGGCGCTGGTCGAGGAGGGATTTGTCGATGCCGCTTTCGGCCTCATTACCGAAGATCAGGAGCGCAGCGGCCTCCACATCGATCTGCTCAACCCGATCCGCACCCTGATGGTGGTCGCCCCCAACCACCCGCTGGCGGCGCTGAAACGGGTGGTGCAGCAGGATCTCACCGATCACACTCAGGTCACACTCTCCTATGTGGATGAGTTTTCTGTAAAAAGCCTGCTGCCAGTGGGCGGCAAGCATATCGGTCTCTCCAGCTTCGAGTTGATGCGCAATGCGGTGCTGGACGGCCTTGGCTGGGCGGTGCTCCCCTCCCCCCTCATACAGAGCCAGCTGAGGCAGGGTTCGCTACTGACACTGAAACACAAGTTCAGCCTGCAGTGGCGGGATTACGGGGTCTATCTGGCGCAGAACGCCTATCACGGCAAGGCACTGGCCTGGCTGAAGAAGTCGATCCAGACGTATCTGGAACCGTTCGAGTAAGCGCAATGGCAGAGCAAGCTCACGATCTGCATTTAAGCTGATGCGTCTACCGAGCATGATCGTGCATACTGTTTACATACTCATTGAACGCCGGAGGCGTAACCGATATGAGCAGTGCCCAAGACAAGGACGACATTTGGCTGGATGACGACATCATCGAACTCGATGACGAAGAGGTCGTAACCCCCAAGGCACTCAACCCCTGGCAGGTGCTGATCGTGGATGATGAGCCCGACATTCATCATGCCACCCGGCTTGCCCTCTCCAATATTCAGTACAAATCCCGCCCGCTCGAACTGCTCAATGCCTACAGTGGTGCTGAAGCTGCCACCATGCTGGAGGCCAATCCCAAAATTGCCCTGATCCTGCTCGATGTGGTGATGGAGACAGAAGACGCCGGCTTGCGGCTGGTGCACAGGATCCGCAACGAAATGCATAACTCGCTGGTGCGCATCGTGCTGCGAACCGGCCAGCCCGGTCAGGCGCCAGAGCAGCGGGTGATCCTCGATTACGACATCAACGACTACAAGACAAAGACCGAGCTGACGGTGCAAAAGCTCTACACCACTGTCATTGCCTCCTTGCGCTCATATGAGACGCTGAGTGCCATCGACAAGAGCCGGCAAGGTCTTGGCAAGATCCTGGAAGGGGCGGGAGACCTTTACCATCTCCATTCGCTCAAGGAGTTTGCCTCCGGCGTGCTCAAGCAGATCAGCGCGATTCTGGACGTCGGCACCGAAGGGGCCATCTGTGCCGAGCGCCGCCCGGGGGAACAGAAACTGGAGATCCTGGCTGCCACCGGTGACTATGAAACCCTGCTGAGTCAGGGTAGTCTCACCGACTTCCCGACCCTCAACGAGTCGGTGACCAAGGCGCTGGCAGCCCGCTGCAACCGCTTTGAACACCCGCAGGACTCGCTCTATATCGCCGCCCAGAATGGCCGGGAGTTCGTGCTGAGCTTTACCCCTACCCAACCCCTCGATCCTTTAGAGTGCGATCTGCTGGATGTGTTCTGCCAGCGTATCTCCGCCGCCTACGACAACCTCTATCTCTACAACCAGTTGCTGCGTGCCCAGGAAGCGACCGTGGTGGCGCTGGCTGCGCTGGCGGAGTTCCGCGACTCGGACACCGGCGAACACGTCTTGCGCGTTCAAAAGCTCTCCGATGCCATCGTGGCCGAATTGAAGCAGATGGCGGCCTATCCCGAGCAGCTGACCCCGGAGTTTGTCGAAATGATCGGCATGGCCTCCATCCTGCACGATGTGGGCAAGGTGGGCAAGGTGGGCACACCGGACCATATCCTGCACAAGCCGGGGCGTTTCGATCCCGACGAGCGGGCCATCATGGAGCAGCATGCCGGCATCGGCGCCAACATACTGCACAAGGCGGGCGAAATGGTGGAAGGCACCAGCTACCTGTCGCTCGGAGCCGAGATTGCCCGTGGCCACCACGAGCATTTTGACGGCAAGGGTTACCCCGAACGGCTGGCTGGTCAGCAGATCCCGCTCTCGGCGCGGATTGTGGCGGTGGTCGATGTGTTCGATGCCCTGCTCAGCAAGCGCCCCTACAAGGAGCCCTGGACGCTGGAGCAGACCATGGAGTACATCCAGTCGCGCTCCGGCACCCAGTTTGACCCCCATGTCGTGGCTGCCCTCGCCCGACTGGTCAACGAATCGCGGCTTCCCTACTCGCTCTGAATCTCATGCCATACCGGTGACGCAACCCACCGGTATGGCATCAAAACAGCCAATTTGTTGCATTTTGCGCACACCTACTATCCCCCCGCGATAAACATCCCCTCTCTTTGGCGGCGATATCTGCTGAAATATGGTCATTTAACATCACATCGCTATAATGTCGGCCTGCAAACCCGATATTAAAACCAAGGAAATATCATGAGCCTGAACCTGGTACCGGCCGGCAAGAGCCTGCCCGACGATATCTACGTCATCATCGAAATCCCGCAGAATGCCGACCCGATCAAATACGAAGTCGACAAGGATAGCGGCGCGATTTTCGTGGATCGCTTCATGTCCACCCCGATGTTCTATCCGTGCAACTACGGCTACGTGAACGCGACCCTCTCGCTGGATGGTGACCCCGTCGACGTACTGGTTCCGACCCCCTACCCGCTGCTGGCGGGCTCCGTCATCCGCTGCCGCCCGGTTGGCGTGCTGAAGATGACCGACGAATCTGGCGAAGATGCCAAGATCGTTGCCGTACCGCACTCCAAGCTGACCAAGCAGTACGACCACATTCAGGATGTGAACGATCTGCCGGAACTGCTGAAAGCACAGATCCAGCACTTCTTCGAGCGTTACAAAGAGCTGGAAGCAGGCAAATGGGTCAAGGTTGAAGGTTGGGGCGACAAGGCCGCAGCCGAAGCCGAGATCAAAACCTCTGCCGAGCGTTACGCTGCCAAGTAAGCGCAACCCCTCAGATGAAAAAGGCGCCTTATGGCGCCTTTTTAGTGGGTTGTTGCGGCAAATTTTGGGGTGTTTCGCCAGCAGGATCCCCCTGAATATATATTTCACGACCATCTTGTTGCTGGTAGGGACGGTAATAATCGCTCCCACAGCGATACCCTCCCTCCTTCTGACTCACCAGCTCGCAATTGACCGGCAGCACCTCCAGCCACTTGATGGCCTGCTGGAAGCGCAACCACTCCTGCCACTCATGTTCGCGCGCCAGCTTGTCGCGCAGGGCAAAGGCATCGATACCGTCATCTCCCTTGCTGACGATGACAGGCCCCGCCACTGCCGGCAGGCTCATCACCACCAGCCATCCCAAGAGCCACAGCTTCATAACCCCTCCTCGTGACTTTTTTTCACAATTAAATTTAAAGCCACATCAGTCTGTTATCCGGTTCACAAAACGAAACATCGCCAAACTGGCCCCGCCTCACCTAGTTGTTAATTATCATCCCCGGCAGGAAACACCGCCATGAAGCCAATCGCCGCGCTGTTGCTCGCTTTGACCCTCTCTACCACAGCTCATGCCAGCGAGATCCAGATGAGCTGGCAGTGGCAATCGCCGGGCGGTCAGCACCAGCACTTTCAGCTGACTACGGATGATCAGACCCTGGCAGCGAGCCAGCACGAGATGCAACTGCTCGATGCCTCCCTCACCAAGCCGCTGGAGACCCTGTACGCCTACATCGGACCCAGGCTCTACAACAGCATCAATCTCATCAATCAGTACAGCCCCGAGACCGCTACCAAGTTTCGCTCGCTGGAGCAGGCCTTCACCCTGCACGATGACAGCATGGAGTCGCAACTCTTCTGGCAGGCGTACCAGCAGTATCAGGATGACGCTTTCTACCAGATGATGGTGGTGCCCTGCGTGCATCCCTCCAATCGCAAACTGCCCTGCGTGCGGCCCGACTACTCGCGGCTCTTCTACCACTTCAAGGATTCCCTCAAGCCGCTGGCCCGCCAGTTTGCCGCCAAGGATCTCGCCACCAGCGTCAGCCTGCTGCAGGAGTGGCTGAACGCCATCCCGACCCAGCCCGAGCAGATGGATCACTTCGCCCCTCCGCTGCAGGCGCTGCAGGAGAACAAGGCAGACAGCGACGAGAAGGCACTGCTGATGGCCAGCTTGCTGGCCGAGCTGGCGCCGCAATATGTGCTCAGCATCATCTATCCCGATATCAGCATCGGCAGTGTCTCGCCCGCCTGGCTCGCCATCACCGCCGACAGCGGCCTCAAGGGCGATACCCTGATGATCAACAACCAGCGTCAGGTATTGCTGACCGGATCTCCGCTGATGGTGCAGCAGATGGCGCTGGCCAGGATCCCCCTCGTCAGCCAGCCGCTCTACTGAACCCGAGAGCTCAGACCAGCTGCCAATTCATTGATTTTTATCGATGCCATGCCATCCTAGCCCACCTCGTCAAACAGACGGGGTGGTGGCACTTCCGAATCGCGATTCTATTTAACACTTTTTAAACAGATCCGATCAGTTTAGGATGAAGCTCGCCCATTCCCTCAATCTGAAACTCGTTATAACATAACAAATGGAGTGTCATCAGGATGAAACATCTCGTACTTACTTTGGCGCTGCTGCCCTGCCTCGCCTTCGCCAGCAACATCAAGGAAGCGAACCCGGTTCCGCTGGTCAATATCAGCGACAAGGGTGAGCTGGTACTCAGCGGCAAGGAGATCAGCTACCAGCCGTGGCAGAGCAAGGCGCTCACCGGCAAGGTCTTCCTGATCCAGCACATCGCTGGTCGCACCAGTGCCAAAGAGCTGAATGCACCGATGATCGAGGCGATCAAGGCAGCTCATCTGCCCCATGACAAGTACCAGACCGTCACCATCATCAACAGCAATGACGCCATCTGGGGTACTTCCGGCTTTGTGAAGAGCAGCGCTGAAGATACCAAGAAAGAGTTCCCCTGGTCCGCACTGGTGCTGGATGCCAAGGGTATGGCGCGCAACGCCTGGGATCTGGCGCCGGAGAGTTCAGCCATCATCCTGCTGGATAAAGAGGGCAAGGTGCTGTTTGCCAAAGATGGCCAGCTCGATGCCAACAACATCGCAACCGTGATGGGGCTCATCAAGTCCCATCTCTAATCAGAGTGAAAGGGCGCTGATGGCGCCCTTTCCATAAGGGTCTATGGGTCGTATCAAGCTGAAAATCTGGATCCTGCTGCTGGGCTGGTTGTTGCTACAACCCCTGCTCGCCCGGCATCAGCTTGACTCCGCCCTACCCGGTCACGACAACCACCACTGTCTGGTCTGTGCCCTCCATCTGGATGGCAAACAGGCGATCACCCCTGCCCCATATTGTTACGCTGATAAAACGGCCGACACGCCTGTTGTTGCACTCATGCAACACTCGGCAGATGCCACCCCTCCCCACAGCTACGCAATCCGTGCGCCACCGCTCTCCGCTTTTATCTATCCCTTTGTTTAAGTTATCTTTTTGTTATTAAAAGGATTCAAGATGAAAGCAGTTACCCTGTTGCTGGCGGTAGCCACCTTTGCCGCGCACGCCAATCACGATGAACACGAAAGTCACAGCCACGGCGCCCACGAACATGGCCACGGCCACCTCAATCTGGTGGTCGATGGCGACCAACTGATGATCGAGCTGCAAGCCCCTGCCGCCGATCTGGTGGGCTTCGAGCACGCAGCCAAGAGCGACGAAGAGAAGGCACAATATGCCAAGGCCATTGCCCGCCTCCAGCAGCCTGACACCCTGTTCCGCTTCGACCCGGCCGCCGGCTGCAAGCTGACCCAACAGGAGCTGCAGGCCGCCAAAGAAGATCACGACCATGACCATGACCATGACAAGGCTGCCAGCGGCGAGCATGAGCACCACCATGATCATGACGAAGCGGGTCACGCCGATATGGGCGCCATGTATACCTACACCTGCGCCACCCCGGCCAAACTCACCGGCCTTGAGGCGACCCTGTTCAGCGTCTATCCAAGCCTTGAGAAGCTGAGCGTGCAGGGGATCCTGCCCACCGGCCAGACCGCAGCCGAACTGACCCCGTCCGCCAACAAGCTGAGCTGGTAACGCCATGAAAAACGCCGTGGTTGAGATCCGCGATCTGGCCTTTGCCTGGCCGGGTCACGAGGTTGTACTCGACCTGCCCACCCTGACCATTGCAAAGGGCGAGCGGGTCTTTATCAAGGGGCCGTCGGGCTCCGGCAAATCGACGCTGCTCGGCCTGCTGGCCGGGATCCAGACCGCCAACCACGGCACCCTGGAGGTGCTGGGCCAGCCACTGGCCCAGCTCTCTGGCCGCGCCCGTGACCACTTCCGGGCGGCCAATCTCGGTTACATCTTCCAGCAGTTCAATCTGCTGCCGTTTCTCTCGGTGCTGGATAACGTCACCGCTGCGCTCACCTTCTCCCCCGAGAAGCGAAGCCGGCTGCAAGCCTCGCCACAACAGGAGGCGCGCCGCCTGCTGGCAGAGCTGCAACTGCCGGACGAAGCGCTGCATCGTCCCGTGCACGCCCTCAGCATCGGCCAGCAGCAGCGGGTCGCTGCAGCACGCGCTCTCATTGGCTCGCCACCGCTGGTGATTGCCGACGAGCCCACCTCGGCCCTCGACACAGACAACCGTGCCGCCTTTATCAAGCTGTTGTTCGAGGAGTGCGACAAGCAGGGTTCGACCCTCATCTTCGTCAGCCACGATCCTCATCTCGAACCCCTGTTCCCGCGGGTGGAGAACCTACAACAGCTCAACCGGAGGGCATCATGCTGACTCTCGCCCTGCAAAGTCTCTGGGCCCGCCGCCTCACCGCCGGGCTTACCCTGCTGGCCATCGCCATCAGCGTCACCCTGCTGCTCGGGGTGGAGCGGGTGCGCAATCAGGCGCGCGACAGTTTTGCCAATACCGTCTCAGGCACCGATCTCATCGTCGGCGCCCGCTCCGGTCAGGTGAATCTGCTGCTCTACTCGGTGTTTCGCATCGGCAACCCGACCAACAACGTGGGCTGGGACTCCTACCAGGCCATCAAGCAGCGCCCCGGCATCGCCTGGACCATCCCGCTCTCCCTCGGTGACTCCCACAAGGGATTTCGGGTGCTCGGCACCAACGGCGACTACTTCACCCACTTGAAGTACGGCCAGCAGCAGTCGCTGCAGTTGCGCGAGGGGCGACCGTTCGACACACCGTTTGAAGCGGTACTCGGCGCCCAGGTGGCCGAGAAGCTCGGCTATCACCTTGGCCAGTCCATCGTCATCGCCCACGGCGCCGGCAACACCTCGTTCAGCCAGCACGACAACCTGCCGTTCAAGGTGGTGGGCATTCTGGCACCGACCGGTACGCCCATCGATCGCACCATCCATGTGCCGCTGGCGGGGATCGAGGCGATCCATCTCGGGTGGGATACCGGCCGACACAGCAAGAACGTCACCCCTGAGCAGGCGCTGGCGCAGGATCTCACCCCGAAAACCATCACCGCCTTTATGGTGGGGTTGAGCAACCGGATTCTGGCGTTCCAGTTGCAACGCACCATCAACACCTATCCCAGAGAGCCGCTGATGGCGATCCTGCCGGGCGCCGCCCTGCAGGAGCTGTGGAGCCTGATGAGCGTGGCGGAAACCGCCCTGTCGGTCATCGCCGGTTTTGTGGTGGTGGCGGGCCTTATCGGCATGCTGACCACCTTGCTCGCCGGGCTTAACGAACGGCGCCGGGAGCTCGCCATCCTGCGCTCCCTCGGTGCCGGCCCTGCCCACCTGTTCCTGCTGCTGGCGCTGGAGGCGATGGCGCTGACCACGATTGGCATCGCGTTCGGGGTGGCGGTGCTCTACCTCGGGCAGGGGCTTGCTACCCCCTGGCTGCTCAGCCACTATGGCCTGCAACTGAGTCTGGGGCTGCCAAGCGCCTACGAGTGGCAGTTGCTGGGGCTGGTGTGGCTGGCGGGCATGGTGATCGGCCTGCTCCCGGCAGCCCGCGCCTACCGCTACAGCCTGAGCGATGGCATGAGTATTCGCGTCTAGCGAGACGCCCAAAAGAGAAACAGAAGGACAGATGATGAAGTGGAAAATAGTGGCGCTGCTCGCCAGCCTGCTGGCACTGCCCGCCATGGCCGCAGACGATTACAAGACCATCGACTGGGACGTGCTCATCCCGCAGGGAGAGAAGATCCAGCCGCCCCCGCCGATCAACCATGACGGCAATTTTGCCTCGGTGCCGCAACCTGTGGGTGGCGTGAACAAAAAGCTGAATGAGCAGAATGTACGACTGCCGGGCTTCGTGGTACCGCTGGAGGGGGATGCCAAGAAGATCACCGCCTTCCTGCTGGTTCCCTACTTTGGCGCCTGTATCCACGTACCGCCCCCGCCCACCAATCAGGTGGTCTATGTGAGCTACCCCAAGGGAGCGCCGGTGGATGACCTATGGGACGCCATCTGGGTCAAGGGCAAGATGCGCACCGTCAGCTCCAGCCACGAAATGGCCACCGCCTCCTACGCCATGGATGCGGTGGAGGTGAGCGTTTACGAGGAGTAATCCTCCCTTTGCAAAAAAAGCGGCCTCCACGGAGGCCGCTTTGTTATCTTCAAACCTGGCTTGGAGTAACATTCACCTCCTGCACCTGTGCGAATGGAGTCAGCATGGCCGATCTGCCCCCCCCCAAGAAAGAGAGTTCGATCCTGAGCAGTCAGGAGCAGACTCTGCGTCTGGCACGCAGCCGCGGCATCGACGGCATGCTCACCCGCAACACCGACAGCACCTTCGAACAGCGCGCCACCTTTCGCCATCTGGCGGATCAGGCCGCCCGCCAGCGCAATCTGGAAGCCATCATGGTGATGGCCTCCCGTCACTGCGAAGAGACCGCCGCCGGCGGCGAGATGGACAGCGACTGGCTGACCCGCTTCCTGCAACTGGCCGAAGATATCAGCATGGTGCCGATGCAGCAGCTGTGGGGGCGGATCTTCGCGCTGGAGGTTGCCACCCCGGGTCGCTTCTCCATCCGGGCGCTCTCCACCCTGAAGGAGATGACCCAGCGCGAAGCCCAGCTGTTCCAGCGCATCTGCTCCCTCACCTGCCACTATGCGGGCAGCGACGAGCAGCGCCTGCTGCTGGGGCTGCACAAGGGCGCCAGCCTGCTGAGCCGCGCCAAGGCAACCCGGCTGGGGCTCGGCAAATATCGCCTCCCCTACAGCGCCCTGCTGCAGCTGTTCGAGCTGGGTCTGCTGCACAAGGGCGAACTGGAGTCCGGCCCGCTGCCCGCCGATGGCGTGGAGCTGGAGTTTGGCAACCAGCGCTGGCGGCTGCAGCGCAAGCAGAACAACATCACCCTGCTCTACTACCGGCTCACCCCGGTGGGCAACGAGCTGGCCCAGCTGCTCACCGATGCGCCGCTGGATGAGTACCTGCAGGATCTGAAAACCGTGCTGGTGCAGGGGATGCAGATAGAGGTGCAGCAACAACCGAGCGAGCCGCCCCCCTCCACCACAGAGCCCACTCCCGCAAGCCATCCCTGAACCCGTTCCTGGATACCCCGGGGAGGCAAGCCCTCCCTTATTGCGAATAGGGCGATCTGCATTGGTCTCATATTCAAAATGATGTGCAAAATGCAGATCGCTCTCCCCTCTCCACCCCCATTTTTTGCAACTTGCAAAACAAAATCCCCACCACCACGCTCACCAGCCCTTTAATGACATAAAAATCATTAAAGGCGGCATATGGCCCATCCTTTGCACACACTCTTGATGTAGATCAAATTTTAGCCACCACAGTTCGGGAGCAACGCCATGAGAGTCAATCAACCGGTTACCCAGCGCGAACGTCTCTATCCGGATCACCAGAGCCTCATCTCCACCACGGATCTGGAGAGTCGTATCACCTACGCCAACGACGAGTTCTGCGAGATTGCCGGCTTCCAACTGGATGAACTGGTGGGGCAACACCACAATCTGGTGCGCCACCCTGACATGCCGAAACAGGCCTTCGCCGATCTGTGGAACCATATCAAAGAGGGCAAAGTCTGGATGGGGCCGGTGAAGAACCGCTGCAAAAATGGCGACCACTACTGGGTGAGCGCCTTTGTCACCCCCATCAAGGATGGCAATGGCCGGGTCGTCGAGTACCAGTCGGTACGCTCTGCTCCGAGTGAAGAGATCAAGCAGCGGGCCGAGAAGATCTATGCCGACCTGCGCAATGACAAGCTGCCGCTGGCGCTGAAACTGCCGACCTTCTCCCACACTCTGGCCATCAACCTCTGCCTGCTGCTGAGCGTGGTCGCCATGTTTGCGCTGGGCTACAACCACGATATGAACTGGCAACTCGCTCTGGCCGCCATTCCGCTGGCCGTGGCCGCCATCACCCTCAACGCCCTCTCCCGGCGCCTCGGCAAGCTCAACAAGATGGCCCGCAGCCGCTTCGACAACCCGCTGATGCAGCTGCTCTACACCAACAAGGTGGACAACATCGCCGCCATCGAGCTCTCGATGGTGATGAATCAGGCCGAGTTCAACGCCGTGCTGGCCCGTACCCAGCAGACCTGCAGCCGGATCCTGCAAGCCGCCGAGGGGGATCTGCGCAACGCCGAATCCATCACCGAAAACCTGCAGCAGCAACAGGCCGAGACCAATCAGGTAGCGACCGCCATCACCGAGATGTCCGAGTCCATTCGCGAGGTATCACAAAGCTCCAGCGACTCCTCCAGCCTGCTGGACGAGACCGCCGATCTGTTCAAGAGCGGCAACGACAGCGTCACCGAAACCGTCGCCGCCGTTGCCGGCATGAACAGCGAACTGACCACCTCCAGAACGGTTATCAGCGCGCTGGTCGGCCACTGCCGCGATATCGACGGCATCCTCGATGTCATCAACAACATCGCCAACCAGACCAACCTGCTGGCCCTTAATGCCGCTATCGAAGCCGCCCGGGCCGGTGAAGCGGGTCGTGGCTTCTCGGTGGTTGCCGACGAGATCCGCTCGCTCGCCATCAAGACCCAATCCTCTACCAGCGAAATCCAGAAGATGATCACCGAACTGCAGAACAGCTCCGGCGAGGCTGAGCAGGCGATGGAGAAGGGTTGCCAACTGGCCGAGAGCTGCCAGCAGAAGGCATCGGTCACCGGCACCATCCTGCAGCAAATCAACAACATGCTGCAGCAGGTTGCCTCCGGCAGCGGCCAGATTGCCCAGGCTGTGCTGGAACAGTCCCACGTCACCGACGAGATCAACCGCAACGTGCTCAGCATCAAGACCCTGGCCGATGACTCCAGCGTCGGCAGCCAGCACGCCGTCCACGGCATCACCCAGCTGGTGACCCAGCTGAGCGAGCTCAACCGTTTGGTACGCCAGTTCCAGAAAGGGGCTCCGGCAACCCAGAGCCGCTACGAGATGCCAGCCGCCCGCGTGGTGCCGGTTCGCTAAGCCAGATAAATACAAGCAATCACCGCAGAAAAACCATATGGGCCCTTGGGCCCATGTGGTTTTTTAATGCCTGCCAATAAGAGGACGAGACTGCCGTTACACCTTCCAATCTTCCTCTGCGCTGATGGGCGCCGCTGTTGAGCGACCATATCGCCGCCCGTAACAGAGTAGTTTGTTGATCTTGCTCAGGAAATTTTCCACATCCACTTTCTTCCATAGCCCCGTTCGGTAACATAGCCGCTTGGCAACCTCTTGTCGGAGTCAGCCATGAACCACGCCAGTGCTACATCGCAGGTAAAAGCAGCAAGCTGGAGGCTGGAATTCAGGGGCGGTAGCGTGGTTGTTGCTAGTTGACACAGAGCGTAGCAAAGCCCAACAGATGAGCATAATCACCGCAACCAGAGCGGAATAAACACGGGTTGGAGCGTTCGGTAAAACAGATGTGCAGATACGTTTCGCGGTAAACATTGGGCTTCACTTCGTTCAGCACCAACCTACGATTTTTAGCCCAACATACGAGATGGCGCAGAGCGTAGCCTAACATACTAGATATTGAGACAGGCCCTTGTTATCTGACAACCCCTTTGGGGATAGGTTCTAAGCCAAGTATCAATGAGCAAGTTTCAGAGTTATAACACCAGCCAAAATGAGCGTAACCCCCAAATAGCGGAGCAGCGATGTTGGATCGCCATATACCATAATTCCAATAAGAAAGGTTCCTACGGCACCGAGACCTGTCCAAACAGCATACGCAGTCCCGATCGGGATCTGCCGTTGCGCTAGAAACAACAACCCACCACTTGCGATCATGAATATAACTGCAATCAATATTCCAGGAACTGTTTTCCCCGGCACCTGTGCCATTTTCAACCCCACTGGCCATCCTATTTCAAGCAATCCAGCCGCAATAAGATAGATCCAGCTCTGCAGGCCAATCCCCATCATAAAACCCCTACATCTTTTAACTTCTTACTTATTTACAGTATTTTCCCCAGCCAAAATGTGAGCAATAACATGTTAATGCGATCCCCCCACCAACAAGCCCCCTTTGGAACCCACACCAATTAACTGCTGATGCTGACTCTCACAAACCCACAACAACACCATAAAAACGTTGATGTGACCCATCCAATCTTCAGCCCGTAGGTTCGAATAGCGCAGCGTATTCGGACAATCGCGAATAACCCCGCCGCGATATAAGCAAGGATCGGAAGTTCCCCTTGCGGGGTTGCTATCGACCGCCTTGGGGTGGGTCAAGACTTGCCGGTGCCACTATAAGCTGGATTTATGGGTTTTCCGATAATGACCCAACTTTTGCTTATAGTGGCTGCCGCCAGCCCAGCAGCGCCTGTGGTGGCCAGCCTTAATGGCCGCCTGGCGCTTGTTATAGGTTCTTCCGATCCAGCTACAGGTAGTTCCCCTGCCGCAGGGCGGTCAGCAACTCATCCACCAGCGCGGCAACCGGCTTGCCGGCGTTGAGCAGATGGATTTCCGGCTGCTCGGGCGCCTCGTAGGCGGAGTCGATACCGGTAAAGTTGCGAATTTCCCCGGCCCGCGCCTTTTTATAGAGCCCCTTGGGGTCGCGCTCTTCGCAGATGGCGAGTGGCGCATCGACAAACACCTCGACAAACTCCCCTTCCTCCAAGAGACTGCGCACCAGCTCCCGCTCGGCACGAAACGGCGAGATAAAGGCGGTGAGCACGATCAGGCCCGCATCCACCATCAGTTTTGCCACCTCGCCGACCCGGCGGATATTCTCCTGCCGCGCGGCATCATCGAAACCGAGATCGCCGCACAGGCCGTGGCGCACATTGTCGCCATCGAGCAGATAGGTGTGCTTGCCCTCGGCCGCCAGCGCCTGCTCCAGCGCCCCCGCCAGAGTCGATTTGCCCGCCCCCGACAGCCCGGTAAACCAGATCACCAGCGGTCGCTGCCCCTTGGCCTCGGCCCGGCTGGCCTTGTCCACCGCATGCGGGTGCCACACAACGTTATTCATCCTGACTCCTTCTTTTCGGCACAATCCCGCCCCTCACCCTGACCCTCTCCCAAAAGGAGAGGGAACACTCCCTGCCCCCTCTTTGTCCTCGGCGGGATCAGGCCCCTCACCCTAACCCTCTCCCAGAGGGAGAGGGAATATTTGCCTCTCCCAAGGGAGAGGCACCAGGCGCTATGACTTGCCGCTGTCGTTGCCGATGGCCAGCGCCTGCCAGTGGGGGAAGTGCTTGCGCACCAGCGCGTTGAGCTCGATTTCGAACTCGCTGTAGTGCCCTTTTACCGCTTTGGCGGCCAAGCCTTCCACTATCATGCCGGCGCCGACGGTGACGTTGGTCAGCCGATCGATAAGGATAAAGCTGCCGGTATCGCGGATCTCCTGATACGGGTCGAACGCCACCGGGTCGGTGAGGCTCAGCTCGCACAGGCCGATCTCGTTGAGCTTGAGCTCGCTGGCGGGCAGCTCGTCAAGCTTGTTGATCTCGATGCGGTGGCGGATGGCCTCCACCTGACCGCGACTCTTCTTGGTGGCCAGCTTGACGTCGTAGACCCGGCCCAGTTGCAGGGACTCCTCCCCCATCCAGACAATGTGGGCCAGCAGGTTCTGGGTCACTTGCGGACGGTTGGCGGCATCCACCAGCAGGTCGCCGCGGCTGATGTCGATCTCGTCGGCGAAGGTAACGGTGATGGCCTGACCCGGCAGGGCGTACTCCAGATCGCCGTCGAAGGTGACGATGCGGGTCACCGTACTCTCCTTGCCGGACGGCAACACAGCAAGCCGGTCGCCCACCCGCAGGATGCCGGAGGCCAAGGTCCCCGCGAAGCCGCGAAAATCGAGGTTGGGGCGGTTCACATACTGCACCGGCAGGCGTACCGGATGACGCTCCAGCTCGCGCTCCACCTCGGCGGTTTCAAGCAGGGAGAGCAGGGTTTCGCCCTGATACCAGGCCAGCTTGTCGCTTGGGTTGACCACGTTGTCGCCGTCCAGCGCCGAGACCGGCACGATATGGATGGTGTCGACGCTGAGCTTTTTGGCGAACTCGCGGTAATCGGCACTGATGCGCTCGAACACCTCCTGACTGAACTCCACCAGATCCATCTTGTTGACCGCCACCACGAACTGCTTGATGCCGAGCAGGCTGGCGATAAAGCTGTGGCGACGGGTCTGATCCAGCACGCCTTTGCGGGCGTCGATCAATATGATGGCCAGATCGCAGGTGGAAGCGCCGGTGGCCATGTTGCGGGTGTACTGCTCGTGGCCCGGGGTATCCGAGATGATAAATTTGCGCTTGGCGGTGGAGAAATAGCGGTAGGCCACGTCGATGGTGATGCCCTGCTCGCGCTCCGCTTGCAGGCCGTCGACCAGCAGCGCCAGGTCCAGCTTCTCGCCTGTGGTGCCGAGCTTCTGGCTGTCGGACTCCAGCGCTTTGAGCTGATCTTCATAAATCTGCTGGGAGTCGTGCAGCAGGCGACCGATAAGGGTGCTCTTGCCGTCATCCACGCTGCCGCAGGTGAGAAAACGCAGCAGACTCTTGTGCTGCTGGGCGTGCAGATAGGCTTCAATGCCCTGTTCGGTGATGGCGGTCTGAATATGGCTGTTCATGCTGACGACTCCTTAGAAATATCCCTGACGCTTCTTCTGCTCCATGGAGCCGGCCTGATCGTGGTCAATCAGCCGCCCTTGCCGCTCGCTCGAGGTGGTGAGCAGCATCTCTTCAATAATTTCCGGCAAGGTGGTGGCAGCGGACTCGATGGCTCCGGTCAGCGGGTAGCAGCCGAGGGTGCGAAAGCGCACCAGCTCCTGCTTCACCTCATCCTCGGCGGTCAGCGGCATGCGCTCGTCATCCACCATGATCTTGATGCCGTTGCGCTCCACCACCGGACGGTAAGCGGCGAAGTAGAGCGGCACTATGTCGATCTTTTCCAGATAGATGTATTGCCAGATATCCAGCTCGGTCCAGTTGGAGAGCGGGAACACCCGGATACTCTCCCCCTTGTTGACCTGGCTGTTGTAAACGCGCCACAGCTCCGGGCGCTGGTTTTTCGGATCCCAGCGGTGGGACTTGTCACGGAAGGAGTAGACCCGCTCCTTGGCGCGGGACTTCTCCTCGTCGCGGCGCGCGCCACCGAAGGCGGCGTCGAAGCCGTATTTGTTGAGCGCCTGCTTGAGCCCCTCGGTCTTCATGATGTCGGTGTGCTTGCCGCTGCCGTGCACGAAGGGGTTGATGCCCATGGCGAGGCCGTCCGGGTTCTTGTGGACGATGAGATCCAGCCCGTACTTTTTGGCGGTCTCGTCACGGAACTTGATCATCTCCTTGAACTTCCAGTCGGTGTCGACGTGGAGCAAGGGGAAGGGGATCTTGCCCGGATAGAAGGCCTTGCGGGCCAGATGCAGCATGACGGAGGAGTCCTTGCCGATGGAGTACATCATCACCGGGTTTTCAAATTCGGCAGCCACCTCGCGGATGATGTGGATGCTCTCGGCTTCCAGCTGCTGCAAGTGGGTCAATCTTTCACGATCCATGTTGGTCCTCGGGTCATTGCTTATGCGCCTGCTCGGGGCGCTTGGTGGTTCAGTGCGCGGCCGCACCGGCAGCCGCATCAAATAGCTCTTTGTGCTCAGGCCAGCTGCACCAGCTTGAGGTCGCAGCCATCGAGATCCGGGTTGGCGCGCTGCTGCTCGCCACTCTGCTCCCCAAACCAGGCGAGCCGCTCGCGCAGGGCTACTACCTCGCCGATGACAATAAGCGACGGGCTCACCGCCTGTTTGGCCAACTCGGCCAAATCGGCCAGAGTACCGGTCAACACCCGCTGGCGGGATGTGGTTCCTCGCTCGATGATGGCGATGGGAGTGGCTTGGCTGCGGCCGTGATCCACCAACTGCTGCTGGATGTGCTCGGAGCGCATCAGCCCCATGTAGATGACCAGGGTCTGACTGGTGGCGGCGAGCTGCGGCCAGTCGGGCTCCTTACCCTCTTTTTGGCAGTGACCTGTGATAAAGACGGCGCTCTGAGCGTAATCACGGTGGGTGAGTGGAATACCGGCATAGGCGGTAGCACCGGCAGCGGCCGTGATGCCGGGCACCACCGAGAAGGGGATACCTTCGTCGGCCAGCACTTCCAGCTCCTCGCCGCCACGGCCAAACATAAAGGGATCGCCCCCTTTCAGCCGCACCACCCGGTTGCCCGCCTTGGCGTAGTCCACCAGCAGGCGATTGGTCTCCTCCTGCGGCACGCTGTGGGCCCCCGCCTTCTTGCCGACCGACACCAGAGTGGCATCGCGGCGCACCAGATCGAGGATCTCGGCAGAGACCAGCTGGTCGTAGAGCACCACTTCAGCCTGTTGAATCTGTTGCAGCGCCTTGAGGGTCAAGAGGCCCGGATCGCCGGGGCCCGCGCCGACCAGCACCACTTCCCCCACTTCGCTTTTCGCCTGGTCGAGGCCATCGCTCAGCCACTGCTCGGCCCCTTGCCAATCCTCTTTCTCAATCAGGCTGGCGAGAGTGTTGGAGGCAAAGGCGCGCTCCCAGAAGCGGCGACGATCGGAAATCGAGGAGAGTACCCGCTTGGCCTTGTCACGCACCCGGCCGGAGAGCTCGGTAAGTCCGCCGAGATGGCGCGGCAGCAGGCTCTCCAGCCGCTCGCGCAGCAGGCGCACCAGCACCGGCGCCTTGCCGCCGCTGGAGACCGCCACCATCAGCGGCGAGCGATCGATGATCGAAGGGAAGATAAAGCTGGAGCGCTTGGGGTCATCCACCACGTTGACGAACAGACCCAGCTGATTGGCACTCTGATAAACGAGGGCGTTGACTTCGATGTTGTCGGTCGCCGCCACTACCAAAATCTGGCCTGCCAGATGGGCCGGGGTGAAGCGCTCGGCAAGATGGGTAAAACGACCGGAAAATTCCGAAAATTCCGGTTCAAGCTCCGGGGAGACGATGGTCAGTCGGGCACCGGCCGCCAGCAGCAGGCGCGCCTTGCGCAGGGCCACCTCTCCCCCGCCCACCAGCAGCACCGGGCGCCCGTCCAACTTGGCAAACATCGGCAAATAATCCATTTCGACCCATCCCTCGGAATACGACTAATATGGGGCGACTATAGGCAGGGCCACTTATCCCTCAAAATAATAAAAAATGCTTTTTAAGACACTTTGGTAATTAACAAAGCCATTTACTGACTAAAGAGAGCGAAAGTCGCTTGTAGTGCCAAAGGGCAAACCCTAGGCTATGGACTGTGTTTCATAAGGAGCTTAATGATGAACGAATCATTGATTGTGCTAGGGATTTTTGTATTTCTGGTCATCGCAACCCTGAGTGCCGGCATCAAGATAGTGCCACAGGGCTTCAACTGGACTGTCGAGCGCTTCGGCCGCTACACCCGCACCCTGACCCCGGGCCTCAACCTGCTGATCCCCTATGTGGATCGGGTCGGCCACAAGATCATCATGATGGAGCAGGTGCTGGACATCCCGGCACAAGAGGTGATCTCCCGCGATAACGCCAACGTCACCATCGATGCAATCAGCTTTGTGCAGGTGGTCGATGCCCGAAAAGCGGGCTACGAGGTCAACGATCTCACCAGTGCCATCCGCAACCTCACCATGACCAATATGCGTACCGTGCTCGGTGCCATGGAGCTGGACGAGATGCTCTCCCAGCGCGACACCATCAACGAGAAGCTGCTGCGCACCATGGATGCCGCCACCGCCCCCTGGGGCATCAAGGTGACCCGCATCGAGATTAAAGATGTACGCCCGCCGCTGGCACTGGTCGAAGCAATGAACGCCCAGATGAAGGCCGAGCGCCAGAAACGGGCCGAGGTGCTGGAAGCCGAGGGGGTGCGCCAGTCCAAGATCCTGAAAGCGGAAGGTGAGAAACAGTCCCAGATCCTGAAAGCCGAGGGTGAGCGTCAGGCCGCCTTCCTCGCCGCCGAAGCGCGCGAGCGGGCTGCCGAAGCGGAAGCCAAGGCGACCCACATGGTCTCCAAGGCCATCGCCGAAGGGGATCTGCAGGCCATCAACTACTTCGTGGCCCAGAAATACACAGAAGCGCTGGCCCGCATCGGTGAAGGGCCCAACAGCAAGGTGGTGATGATGCCGCTGGAAGCGGGCAGCCTGATTGGCGCCGTGGCCGGCATGGCCGAGCTGTTCAAGGATGGCAAGGGCGGCAAGTCATGATCACCCTGTTCGAGGGGCTGACCCACTGGCACTGGCTGGGGCTCGGCTTCGTGCTGCTGGCCATCGAGGTGTTGGGGTCGGTGGGTTTTCTGCTCTGGACCGGCATAGCCGCGCTGGAGGTGGGCCTGCTGCTGCTAGTCTGGCCCTTCGGCTGGCAGGCGCAACTGCTGCTGTTCGCCCTGCAATCCCTGCTCACCACCTGGGTCTGGTGGCGCTGGCAACACAATAGGGATCGCTCGGGAAAAGATGCCGCCGCCCCCATCAACGAGCGGATGCAGAGCTATCTGGGCCACGAGCTGACCCTGATCGATGATGTCGTGCAGGGCACCAGCCGGGTGCATCTGGACGATACGGTCTGGACGGTGCGCTGCAGCCAGCAACTGCCGGCAGGCACCCAAGTCAGGGTGGTGGGAGCCGACTCCCATATCCTGCTGGTTGAACCGCTCTCCTGACCGCCCGCAAGCCCTAAAAAAGCCCGCGATATCGCGGGCTTTTGTTTGCATCACCATCAGGTGCGCAGCCGATCCAGCTGGCTGGCCAGTGCCGTTGCCGCTTGCTCCAGCGTTTCGCTGAGCTGATGACTGGCATTGGCCTCCTGACCAATCACGTTGGCGGTGTCGCCGATACGCATCAGGTTCTGGTTGATGTCGTCGCTGACGGCGCTCTGCTGTTCGGCCGCCGTAGCGACCTGGCTGATATGGTCGTGGATCTGCTGGATCTGGGAGACGACCAGATTGAGCGCCTCGAATGCCTGCTCGGTTCCCTGCACGGTAGAGCTGGAGCGCTCGATGCCGGTATTCATCAGGCGCTGGCTACTGTTCACCTCGGCCTGCAAGCTACCAATCAACTGACCTATCTCGTCGGTTGACGCCCTAGTCTTGGTCGCCAGTGCCCGCACCTCGTCAGCAACAACCGCAAAGCCGCGCCCCATATCGCCAGCGCGGGCCGCCTCGATGGCGGCGTTCAGGGCCAGCAGGTTGGTCTGCTCGGCGATGGCACGGATCACATCGAGGATCCGGCTGATATTGGCGCTGCGCTGGGCCACCAGTGCCACCGCCTTGTCAGCCTCGTGCATATCCTCAACCAGGGTATGGATCTCCTGCCGCGCATTGCTCAAGGTCTGCTGGGCACTGTTGATGTGATGGGTCGCAGCCTCCGACTCCTCGGCTGCCTGCTCGGCATAGCCTGCGACGCTGACCGCGGTAGTGCTCATCTCGTGCATAGCGCTGACCACGCTCTCCAGCTCCAGATGCTGTTCATCCAGACTCTGGCGCATGGTGTTGGCAGTCTGCTTCATGCCTCTGGCCTGATCGTTGACCTGCTGGCCTATCTCCTTGCTGCTCTGCACCATACCGCGCAGCTTGCCAAGGAAAGCGTTGAGATGCCTTCCCAGCTCTATCAGTTCTGCGTGGGTATCAATCTCGATCTTCTGGGTCAGGTCTCCCTCATTGCTGGAGAGATGGGATACATGACGGCTGATCAGAGCCAGCGGCGCAGTAATAGTCTGGATAAACCAGATCAGCAGGCCAAGCACCAGCAGCGTGATAACTCCCATGGCCATCACCTGCTGCTGCTGGGCATTCTGCAGCAAGGCGCCCAGATCGTTACTGATGCTGCGCGCCTTGCTCAGCGCCAGCGCCTTGGGCACCTTGATCATCAGCCACCACTGGGCATTGGCGACATCGACCCGGATCGGCTGCTCGAGGATAAAGTCACTGTCACTGCTGACCGGCTGGCCAGTCGGCAGGGCTAGGCCCACCTCCTTGAGCGGACGACCCAGCTTGTTGGCGTAGCGGTTGCTGCCCACAATCAACCCCATCTTGCTGACGATGGTGACATCCGCCTTGTTGTCATAAAGGCTCTTGCCCAGCGTTTCGGCCAGTTGCTGGAAGATGGGCAGGTTCATATCGACCCCGGTCAGACCGACAAATTTGCCGTCGTGGAGAACAGGCACGGTCAGACTGGTCATCAGCATCTTGTTGCCCGGGCTTATCTCGTAGAGGTAGGGCTCCATCAGGCAGGGTTGGCGGGTATCGCGGCCACAGAGATACCACTCGCTGTTGCGGATGCCAAATTCGTTGACGGATGTATCGAATTTGGCCTCGCTGGCAGCCGCATCGATCGGCTGCTGGGTAACGGCGCCCCCCTGCCCCTTGGTGAAATAAACCTCCAGGCTCCCCTTGCCCGCCACCGAGTGGCTGGCTCCGGCCACCCAGTTGGCATCCTCGCCATCGTAGCCGTTCGGTTCAAACTGGGCATAGATGGAGCTGATCCCGCTCGCCTGCTGCAAGCTGCTGCCGAGCAGCGACTCCACCTGTGGCCGCGAGAGACGTTGTTCCGGTTTGGCCATGGCCGCTTCAATCTGGGCAGTGACCGTCAGGGGGATCTGGTAGGAGTTCTGCATCAGAGAGGAGATCTGGATGGCATAGCGCTCAGCCTGATATTGCAGGCTGTGGGAGACTTCCTGCTCCAGCGCATCGCTGGTCTGGGTCATCACCATGGTACGAAGAGAACTGAAAGAGGCCGATTGCAACAAGGTCATGGCCAGACCGGTCAGCAGAAAGAGCCCCATGGTCAGACACAAGAGCTTGAACTTGAGTGAACGTTGCTTCATGCGGCAACTCCTTATGGCAAGAGTAACAACGAATAAGTTGAGTATATTCCCCTACTTGCCACTCACCCGATTTGTTGATGGGTTTGCAGCCGGCTTCTGGTTATAATTTTTGCCTTCCCGAGCGTTGATGGAACAGTCGCAAATGAGCAATGCACTGAGCAGTATCCCACCGGTAGTCGAAATGGACTACCCCTTTCCGGCCAAACCGCAGCCCCTGAGTGCCGAGCAGAGAGCCGCCCTGACGACAGAGATCAAGGCACTGCTCAAGGAGCGCAAAGCGGTGCTGGTAGCCCATTACTACACGGATCCCGAGATCCAGGCGCTGGCCGAAGCCACCGGCGGTTTTGTTGGTGACTCGCTGGAGATGGCCCGTTTTGGCCGCGATCACGAGGCGCAGACCCTGATCGTCGCCGGGGTGCGCTTTATGGGCGAAACCTCCAAGATCCTGAGCCCCCACAAGCGGGTACTGATGCCGACGCTGGAGGCCGAATGCTCGCTTGATCTGGGCTGCCCCATCGAGCAGTTCTCCGCGTTCTGCGATGCCAACCCGGATCATACCGTGGTGGTCTATGCCAATACCTCGGCCGCCGTCAAAGCGCGGGCTGACTGGGTCGTTACCTCCAGCATCGCGCTCGAGATCGTCGAACACCTCGACAGTCTGGGTCACAAGATCATCTGGGGCCCGGATCGCCATCTGGGTGCCTATATCGAGAAGAAAACCGGCGCCCAGATGCTGCGCTGGCAGGGCCACTGCATCGTCCACGACGAGTTCAAGGCCCGCGCCCTGCGCGAGCTGAAAGAGCAGAGTCCGGACGCCGCCGTGCTGGTTCACCCGGAATCCCCCGCCTCGGTGATCGAGCTGGCCGACGCGGTCGGCTCCACCAGCCAACTGATCAAGGCAGCCAAAGAGCTGCCCCAGCAGAAACTGATCGTGGCGACCGACCGGGGCATCTTCTACAAAATGCAGCAGGCTTGTCCGGAGAAAGAGATGGTGGAAGCCCCGACCGGTGGCGATGGTGCCACCTGCCGCAGTTGTGCCCACTGCCCCTGGATGGCGATGAACGGTCTGGTGGCGATCAAGGAGGCGCTCACCGATGGTGCCGAGCGCCACGAGATCCATGTCGATGAAGCGCTGCGGGTTAAGGCCCTCATCCCGCTCGACCGCATGCTCAATTTCGCCGCCGAACTCAAATTGAAAACCCAGGGCAACGCCTGATTGCCGGAATAACGAGATGCAAAGAGGGCTCCCGCGGGAGCCCTCTTTATTTAGCTGAACCTCATCCTGCTCAGATGATCACGGTAGAGAAGCTGTGCTCCTCATCCGGTGCGACGGTCACCCCCGCATCGCCGGCAATGGCAGCTTCGACACAGAGCATGGTGCGATAGCCGTCATCGCTCATATCGGCCATGGCGGTAGCCCCTTCCAGCCAGGGGGTCCAGACCACTGTGCTGTCATGGTTGCCACTCACCACCCGGATCTCGCGATCGCCATCCTGTACGCTCACCAGCGCCTCAGGCTGCCAGTAGACCCGATCCAGCGGCCCGTTCAGGGTCAACGCCCCCTGCTGCTGGCCATTCAGACCGGTCAACTTGTCGGCATAAGGCTCGCCAAGGCCGGTGACGCTCACCGCCTCCGGTGCGCTGATCTGCAAATAGGTGTGCAGCGCCCCGCTATAGACCAGCAGCTGGCTACCGGTATTGCGAGTGGTCAGCACCAGCGAGAGCTCCTTGCCGACCAGCACATCCAGCTCCAGCTCGAAGGCGTGATCCCACAGGCCGCGGGTAGCATCGCTGTCGCGCAGAGAGAGATGGACGAGCGTGCCGTCGGCATGGTCGGAGACCCCGTCCAGCATCCAGAGGGTGGTGCGGGCAAAACCGTGGGAGGGTTTGCCGCTACCGACACGGGCCGGCGCCGGGCCAAACCAGGGCCAGCAGAGCGGAATACCGCCACGGATCGGTTTGCTGCCATCCAGCACCGCCTTGTCGCTCAACCAGATGGAGGCTGGCTCGCCATGGCGCTGATAGGTGAGCACGTGACCGCCGAACAGGCTGATCTCGGCCTTGGCATAGTCGTTGTTGACGGTGAGAACGGGCAGGCCGGCTGCATTGTTGGCGAGCTGGCAGCTGGCTGTCAGGGGACGAATGGATTGCATGAGGACTCCTGTCATCAGGGAAACCGGAAAACAAAAAGGCGGCCCATGGCCGCCTTTTTCAAGCTACGCGATTGCGCATCCCAAATTACTTGGTGATGTGAGCGATCAGGTCCAGAACTTTGCTGGAGTAGCCCATTTCGTTGTCGTACCAAGATACAACTTTAACGAACTTGTCGGTCAGCTGGATACCAGCTTTGGCGTCGAATACGGAGGTCTGACGCTCACCCAGGAAGTCGGTAGATACAACTTCGTCTTCGGTGTAGCCCAGAACGCCCTTCATGGAGCCTTCGGAAGCAGCTTTCATCGCTTCGCAGATTTCTGCGTAGGTGGCAGCTTTCTTCAGGTTAACGGTCAGGTCAACAACAGACACGTCCGGAGTCGGAACACGGAAAGCCATACCGGTCAGCAGGCCTTTCAGTTCCGGGATAACTACGCCAACAGCCTTGGCAGCACCGGTAGAGGACGGGATGATGTTCTGAGCCGCGCCGCGGCCACCGCGCCAGTCTTTGGCAGACGGACCATCAACGGTCTTCTGGGTAGCAGTGGTAGCGTGAACGGTGGTCATCAGACCGGATTCGATACCGAAGGTGTCGTTCAGTACTTTGGCGATCGGAGCCAGGCAGTTGGTGGTGCAGGAAGCGTTGGAAACGATGTCCTGGCCAGCATAGGTAGCGTGGTTAACGCCCATTACGAACATCGGGGTCGCGTCTTTGGACGGGCCAGTCAGAACAACTTTCTTGGCACCGGCAGCGATGTGCTTGCGAGCAGTCTCGTCGGTCAGGAACAGACCGGTAGCTTCAGCAACAACGTCAACACCGATTTCGTTCCAACGCAGGTTGGCCGGGTCACGCTCAGCGGTAACACGTACGGTTTTGCCGTTTACAACCAGGTTGCCGTCTTTAACTTCAACGGTACCTTTGAAACGACCGTGGGTAGAGTCGTACTTCAGCATGTAAGCCATGTAGTCAACATCGATCAGGTCGTTGATACCAACAACTTCGATGTCAGAACGCTCGCAAGCCAGACGGAATACGAAACGACCGATACGGCCAAAACCGTTAATACCTACTTTGATAGTCATATTTAGTTACCTAACTGTTCAGTAGTCAAAGAAAATTCCGCTTGTAAATTTACTAGAACTCTCTGGTGAGTCAACCAACATTCTGTCTGAAATTGCGCTATATCATGAAAAACTGTGAAATTTATTTTCTGTTTATGTAACTGATTACCACGTTTTGTCGAAAAAGAGGTCAGTTGTTGCATCGCCCGGAGATCGACAATAGTGCCTGCCACGTCACACAACCGTGATGATGGATATGTAAAAATGTGCGCGGTTTAGCATGGCCCATAGAGCCACTGTTCAAGTACCACCCCATAAAAATCAAACAAAATAGTATAGATAGAATCCACAGCGGGAATTCTCAAACTATGACCACCCTGATTGAACAGCTGGCTGCCGCAAAAGGCATTGCCAGCGAGTATGTCGATGCCTGGGGCCAGCCGGCTCAGGTATCCGAAGAGAGCAAGGCCGCCATGCTGGGCGCCATGGGCTATCGCGTCGATGACGAAGCAGCCCTGATGCAGCAGCTGGAAGAGGAACATCGCCAGCACTGGCTGCGAGCGCTGGATCCCGTCATGGTGGTTCGCACCGGTGACGCCGTCACGCTCGAAGTCCGTCTCCCCATCGAATTCGTCAATGACGCCCTCACCTGGCAGCTCAAGCTGGAACAGGGCGGCGAGCTCTCCGGCCAGTTCACCCCCATCGAGGGCGAGCTGGTTGGCGTGGCCGAATTTGAAGAGATGGAGTGCCAGGCCTACCGCGTGACGCTGGAGATGGCCCCTGAACTGGGTTATCACGAGCTGGTGTTGCTGGAAGATGGCAACGACGAGCCGCTGGCCACCATGCGCCTCATCGTTGCACCCAAGGCGTGCTACAAGCAGGCACCTATCGCCAATGGTCGCAAGGTGTGGGGCCCGAGCGTGCAGCTCTACTGCCTGCGCAGCCGCCACAACTGGGGTATCGGCGATTTCAGCGATCTCGGCCAGCTGGTCGAGAAAGCGGCCGACTGGGGGGCCCACTTCGTCGGCCTTAACCCCATCCACGCCCTCTATCCGGCCAACCCGGAGAGCGCCAGTCCCTACAGCCCCTCTTCCCGTCGCTGGCTCAACGTGGCCTACATCAATGTGGAAGCGGTGCCCGAATTCCAGAGCAATGCGCGCCTGAAAGCTGACGTGGCGAGCCCCGCCTTCCAGCAGCATCTGGCCGATCTGCGCGCCAAGGAGAACGTTGATTACACCGGCGTCATCGAGACCAAGATTGGCATGCTGCGTCAGGTGTTCGACGATGCCACCCTGAGCGCCGAGCGTCAGGCCACCTTCGATGCCTTCGTCGCCGCCGGTGGCGACAGCCTGCAACAGCAGGCTGCTTTCGATGCCCTGCAAGCCTATTTCTATGGCAAGGGCGAGAATGCCTGGGGCTGGCCGGTATGGCCGGAGCAGTTCCGCGACTACCATAATCCCGCCGTTGCGAAGTGGATGGCCGAACACCAGCAGGATGTGAACTTCTACCTCTACCTGCAATTCCTGGCCGACGAGCAGCTGGCACAAGCCGATGCCCGTGCCAAGGCTGCCGGCATGGTGATGGGTATCTACCGCGATCTGGCGGTTGGCGTCTCCGAAGGCTCCACCGAGATCTGGGCCAACCAGGATCTCTACTGCCCGAAAGCCTCGGTCGGTGCGCCGCCCGATATCCTCGGCCCGCTCGGTCAGAACTGGGGCCTGCCCCCGATGAACCCGAACAAGCTGTTTGAAGCGGCCTACCAGCCGATGGTGGATCTGTTCCGTGCCAACATGCGCTCCTGTGGTGCACTGCGCATCGACCACGTGATGGCGTTGCTGCGCCTGTGGTGGGTACCGCCCGGAGAGTCTGCCGCCAAGGGCGCCTACATCTACTATCCGGTCAACGATCTGCTGGGCATCCTGGCCCTCGAATCCCACCGCAACCAGTGCCTGCTGATCGGCGAAGATCTGGGTACCGTGCCGGAAGGGATCGACGTGACCCTGAAGGAGAACGGCGTCCACTCCTACAAGGTGTTCTTCTTCGAGCGCTCCAAGGCCGATGGCGGCTTCATCTCTCCGGCCCACTATGCCGAGCAGGCGATGTCTGCCCTGACCACCCACGACATGCCAACCCTCAAGGGCTTCTGGCACTGCGATGATCTGGCGCTGGGCCGCCAACTGGGTTTGTATCCAGATGAAGATGTGCTGAAGAGTCTGTATGCTGATCGCCACCAGGCCAAACAGCGGATCCTCGACAGCCTGCATGGCCACGGTGTCATCCCCGAGAGCATCAGCCATGACGTGAACTGGGTCGGTATGAATACCGAACTCAACCACGGTCTGCAGATCCACATGTCCCGTGGCAGCTGCGCCCTGTTCAGTACCCAGCTGGAAGACTGGCTGGAGATGGACAAGCCGGTCAACGTACCGGGCACCAGTTACGAATATCCCAACTGGCGCCGCAAGCTCTCTACCGACCTGGAAGATATTTTTGCCAATGAGGCTCTCAAGGCACTGGCCGGCAAGATGAGCCGCGCCCGTGATGAGGCCAGTCGTTGAGCGGTTGTCCGCTACAGCCGACTCACCTAAATCCGCTCCGGCCTTGGCCGGAGCGGACGCTCTGTCATGAAAGGAAATCTCGATGCTCGTTGAACGTTTGGTTGCTGCCCGCTGTTCCGATCCCTTCTCACACTTAGGCCTGCAGGCCAATCCGGATGGGCCCGGCCTCAAACTGACTGCCTGGTTGCCTGATGCCGTTGAAGTTCGCGTCAAGGATCTCAAGTCGGGCAAAGTTGTTGCCACCCTGGCGCCCACCGATGAATCGGGTCTTTTTGAAACTGTTTTCACCCGCCGCAAGAACGCCTTCCCCTACCAGTTGCTCGTCAGTTACGCAGAAGCGACTGCCGAAGTCATCGATCCCTACCAGTTTCAGGATGCCGCCTGGGCAGGCCTGGCCGAACTGACCGCCCAGCCGGAAAACCTCTACCACACCCTTGGCGCCCAGCTGCGCATCGTGGATCATCTCGGTCAGCAGGTGGAAGGGGTCCGTTTTGCGGTCTATGCGCCGAGCGCCACCTCGGTGAGCCTGATCGGCGATTTCAACTTCTGGGATGGCCGCCGTCATCCGATGGAGCGCAGCCAGTGTGGTCACTGGGTGCTGTTCGTGCCGGGCATCAAGGCCGGGGATCGCTACAAGTTCGAGCTCAAGGATCCCATGGGCAACCGGCTGCCGCACAAGAGCGACCCGGTCGGCTTCTACTGCGAGCAGTATCCCTCATTCGCCTCTGTGGTTTATGACCACGACCAGTACCAGTGGCAGGATGCCGCCTGGCGCGAGAGCCAGCTCAACGACAAGCGCGAGCAGCCGCTCTCCATCTATGAGCTGCACGTCGGCTCCTGGAAGCGTCACCCCAACGGCGACAGCCTGAGCTGGCGCGAGCTGGCGGTGGAGCTGGTCGCCTACATCAAGGAGATGGAGTACACCCACATCGAGCTGCTGCCGGTCTCCGAGCACCCCTTCAGCGGCTCCTGGGGCTACCAGCCGGTGGGCATGTTCTCCCCCACCAGCCGCTACGGTACGGCCGATGATTTCAAATACTTCGTCGATCAGTGCCACCAGGCCGGCATCGGCATCATTCTGGATTGGGTACCCGCCCACTTCCCGTCCGATGCCCACGGGCTGGCCCGCTTCGACGGCACCCCGCTCTACGAGTACGAGGATCCACGCCGTGGCTGGCACCCGGACTGGAACTCCTACATCTACGACTTCGGCCGCAATACCGTACGCCAGTTCCTCGTAGCGAGCGCCCTGTTCTGGCTCGACAAGTTCCACATCGACGGCCTGCGGGTGGATGCAGTCGCCTCCATGCTCTATCTGGACTATTCGCGCAACGCCGGCGAGTGGGTACCGAACGTCGATGGCGGCAACCACAACTACGAGGCGATCAGCCTGCTCAAGTGGACCAACGAGGTGGTCTATCGCAAGTACCCCCACGCCATGACCATCGCCGAGGAGTCCACCGCCTTTGCCGGCGTCTCCCGTCCCACCTTCCTCGGTGGTCTCGGCTTTGGCTTCAAGTGGAATATGGGCTGGATGCACGACACCCTCACCTACATGCAGAAAGAGCCGATCCACCGTCGCTACCACCACAACGACATGACCTTCTCCATGGTTTACCACTATGACGAGAACTTCATCCTGTCGCTCTCTCACGACGAGGTGGTGCACGGCAAGCACTCCATGCTCTACAAGATGCCGGGCGACGAGTGGCAGCAGGCCGCCAACCTGCGCGCCTACATGGGCTTCATGTACGGCCACCCGGGCAAGAAGCTCAACTTCATGGGCACCGAAATTGCCCAGAGCAACGAGTGGAACCACGATGCCCAGCTGCCCTGGCACCTGCTGCAATATCCCAAGCACGGAGGCCAGCAGCGGTTGATCCACGATCTCAACCACCTCTACCGTCATGAGCCTGCCTTGTATCAGGCGGACTATGAGCAGAACGGCTTCCGCTGGCTGGATCACAACGATGCCGACAACAGCATCTTTGCCTGGCTGCGGGCGGATAAAGAGGGCAAACAGGCCATCATGGTAGCGTGCAACTTCACGCCGGTGCCGCGCATCGAATACCGGATTGGTGTACCGGCGGCGGGCCACTATCGGGTGGTGCTCAATACCGACAGCGAGTATTACTGGGGCAGCAACTATGATGTGGGTCTGGTCTTCGCGGCCGAGCCGACCCCCTGGCAGGGGATGGCACACAGCATAGTGCTGGATCTGCCGCCACTGGCGACCTTGTTCATCAAACAGGAGTCCTGATGCTGGTAATGGAAAAAGGGTCGGGCTACCCGCTGGGGGCCCGTCTTGACGAGAACGGTTGCAACTTCTGCGTCTGGGCTCCCCAGTCGGACAAGGTGGAACTCTGTCTGTTCGACGAACAGGAGCAGGAGCTGGCGCGCCTCGAGCTGCCCGGCCGCCGTGGCCAATATCGTTTTGGCTATGTAAGCGGCGTGCAAGCCGGCCAGCGCTACGGCTACCGGGTTTATGGCATCCCCCAGGAGGGGATGCTGTTCGACCCGCAAAAGCTGCTGATCGACCCTTATGCCCGGGCGGTGAGCCGCCCCACCTACTGGGACAACGCCCTCTATCAGGGTGACAGCGCCGCCATGATCGCCAAGTCGCTGGTGGTGGATGACGCCTTTGACTGGCAGGGGGTGAGCAAACCGGCCATCTGCCACTCGCGCACCATTCTCTACGAGGCCCACGTCAAGGGCTTCACCCGCCAGCACCCGGGGATCCCCAAGGAGCTGCAGGGCACCTATCTTGGCATCAGCCACCCGCTGATGATCGAACACATGAAGTCCCTCGGCATCACCTCGCTGCAGCTGATGCCGGTGGCCGCCTTCATGTCGGAGCCCCGGCTGGAAGAGCTGGGACTGACCAACTACTGGGGCTACAACCCCATCGCTTTTTTTGCCCCCGAGCCCCGTTACGGCACCAGACAAGACGATGCCGTGACCGAGTTCAAGACCATGGTGCGCGAGCTGCACCGGGCCGGGCTCGAGGTGATTCTGGATGTGGTCTACAACCACACCGCCGAGTCGGGCTTCGACGGCCCCATGCTCTCCTTCAAGGGCTTTGACAACGCCGGTTACTACGCCTTCGAGGCGGGCTCCCACGGTCCCGATTACACCCGTCACGCCAACGTCACCGGCTGTGGCAACAGCGTCAATCTGGATCACCCCAACACCCTGCGACTGGTGCTCGATGCCCTGCGCTACTGGGTGACCGAGATGCAGGTGGATGGCTTCCGCTTCGATCTGGCGGTGACGCTGGCCCGCGAAGCGGGCGAGTTCGACCCCATGGGCGCCTTCTTCAAGGCGGTGATGGCCGACCCCGTGCTGTCACAGGTCAAACTCATCGCCGAACCCTGGGATATCGGCCCCTTCGGTTATCGCCTCGGCCAGTTCCCGAGCCAGTGGCTGGAGATCAACGACCGCTACCGTGACACGGTGCGCTCCTTCTGGCGCGGCGATGCGGGCAAGATGGGCGACTTTGCCACCCGACTGGTCGGCTCGCGGGATCTCTTCCCGAAGAACTGGCGCTCGCCCCACACCAGCGTCAACTACCTCTGCTATCACGACGGCTTCACCCTGGAGGATCTGGTCTCCTACAACCAGCGCCACAATCAGGCCAACGGCGAGGATAACCGCGACGGCCACGGCAACAACCTCTCCAGCAATCACGGCGTCGAGGGGCCGACCCTGGATCCACGCATCAACAACCTGCGCCAGCAGCAGAAGCGCAACCTGATCGCCACCCTGCTGCTGTCGCAAGGCACCCCGCACTTCCTTGCCGGCGACGAGATGGGCCGCAGCCAGCTTGGCAACAACAACGCCTACTGTCAGGACAACCAGATCAGCTGGGTCAACTGGCAGTGGCGGCCGGAGGATGAGCGGCTGTTCGCCTTCACCCAGCAGATGATGGCGCTGCGGGCGGAGTCCACCGTCTTCTCCAACCTGCAACTGAGCGATGACAGCTGGCACGGCACCGCCACCAGCTGCCATCAGGTCAACTGGTATCACCCGGATGGCCACCAGCTCACCGATCAGGATTGGCACGCCCCCATGGGGCAGGCGTTTGCCATGGATATCGGCATGATCAACTGCGTTGGCGAGCGCTGGTACGTGCTGTTCAATGCCAGCGACTACGACATCCAGTTCCGCCTGCCACCGCCGGGGGAAGGGCTGGAGTGGATCCAGACCATCGACACCGCCACCAACGACGGGCTGCCGTTCCTGCCCGACGATATCAAGCGGCAGGTGGCGGTCGGCCGCGCCCACTCCCTCAAGCTGCTGGAACGGGTGGCGCTGGCCTGCACGGCAGAGGATGCCCAGCCACCGGAGCAGGCGCAGCTGCCGGCATCCAGTGCGGATATGGCTGAAACCCCGATCACAGATCCGGGCAAACCATAACAAGCATGCTGGAGTCAGCTTTACGGAGCCGCTATGCTGGGCTCCGTTATTGATGGCAAGGAGTCGGTATGAGCAGTAACAACCCGGAACAGTGGCGCAGCAAGCTGAGCGCCGAGCAGTTTCATGTCTGCTGGGAAAAGGGCACCGAGCGCCCCTACAGCGGTGCCCTGCTCCACAATCGCAAGAGTGGCGACTACCTCTGCGTCTGCTGCAAGAGCGTGCTGTTCCACTCGGATGCGAAGTTTGACTCCGGCTGCGGCTGGCCCTCGTTCGACCGCGCCATCGAGGGAACCGTTACCTACACCGAGGACAACAGCCATGGCATGAAGCGAGTGGAGATCACCTGCAGCCAGTGCGGCTCCCACCTCGGTCACGTCTTCCCCGACGGCCCGACCGATACCGGCCAGCGCTACTGTGTCAACAGCCTGAGCCTCGACTTCGAGCCGGACGCCTGAGCCCGACCAGATACAGAAACGGCGCCTCCATCATGGAGGCGCCGTTTTTTATCTGCCTGAGAGGATCGGAGGGAGCCCTCTGTAAGCGGCGATCACCGCCCCCGGAGCCTGCCGCACCGCCAAGCCGACACTATAAATTTGATTTATGAGTTTTGGTGGAATGGCCAAACTTTTACTTATACCAAGCCACTCATAGCTTCTCTCACCTTTCGCGGCATGTTGGCAGCCGCCACAGGCCTGCGCCCGATCCGCTATGGGCGATTAACAGCGAAACGGCAGGCGGCATCCATTGAAAAGCGCAGCAGGGAACATTCCCGTCACGCCTGCAACAGGGCCGCCAGCACCAGCAACCCTGCGATGGCCGGCACCGGCAGCTTCACCACCCGCAGCAGATAAAAGCCGATAACGGCCAGCGCCAGATCGGTGGGTGCCAGCACGGCGCTCTGCCACACCGGCTGGTAGAGCGCGGCCAGCAAAAGCCCCACCACGGCGGCATTGATGCCAGCGACGGCCCCCGCCAGACGGGGCCTTGCCAGCCACTGCTGCCAACAGGGCCCCACCGCCCAGAGCAGCAGAAAGCCGGGCGCAAAGAGTGCCAGCGTCGCCGCCAAGGCCCCGAGCAGCGGCGTCCCGGGCAACAGCTGGGCGCCAAGGTAGGTGGCAAGGGTAAACATGGGGCCCGGCACCAGCTGGGCCAGACTGTAACCGGTCAGGAACTGCTGTTCGCTGAGGGTGTGACCCACGCTCTCGGCCAGCAGCGGGAGCACCACGTGGCCACCGCCAAAGACCAGCGCGCCGGCGCGATAGAAGTCGGCCACCAGCTGACCAACGGGGCCACCCAGCAGCGGCAGGCCAAAAAAGAGGGCGGCAAAGAGCAGCAGAAGCAGCCAGTTTGGCTGACTGGTGGTGGCCAATCGTGGCTCGGCGGCACCTTGTGTCCCCTCCCCACTCTGAAAGCGGGCCGAGAGCAGCGCGGCGAGCGCCAGCATTCCCAGCTGGGTCAGCAGGCCGGGCTGCCACCAGAGCGCGGCGGCGGTCGCCACCATGATCCCCTGAGCCAAGCGGTTGCTGCAGAACTGGCGACTCATGGCGAGCACGGCATCGGCCACCACGATCAGCGCCAGCACTTTGAGGCCGTGCAGGGCGCTCGCCAGCCAGAGGTTGCTGCCCACCCGCGCCACCCCGAGGGCGGCCGCCAGCAGCAGAATAAAAGAGGGAAGGGTGAAACCGACAAAGGCGGCCAGCGCCCCGCCAAGACCGGCACGATGGCGGCCGATGGCAAAGCCAAGCTGGCTGGAGGCTGGCCCCGGCAGCAGCTGGCAGAGCGCCAGCAGGCGGGCAAACTCACCCTGTTCCAGCCAGCCCAGGCGCTGGACAAAGGTGCGCTGGAAATACCCGATATGGGCGGCCGGGCCGCCAAAACTGACGCATCCCAGCCACAAAAACCGCCAAAAGACCTCGCCCACGCTGCTGCTCCCGTCCCTTTCACGCCGATGGAGAGGAGATAATATGACAGCGCGATGATCTTTTTATGACAATCAGGCTGATCCGGCCGACACCATGGCCACATCACTTGGCAGATAGCAGCGCCCCGCCAGCCAGCAGGCGATCGACTGGCGACTGGCATCGAAGTGGGGCTCGGGCAACGCGCGCGGATCGCACCAGACCCACCCCTCGCACTTCTCCGGCTCCAGCAGCTGCGGTTCGCCATCGGCCCGGGCGTGCAGGGTCACCGAGATATAGTGCAGGCCGCTCTCGCGCCAGGTCTCCAGATTGTTGGTCACCGCCACCACCTCGGGCGCGCTGATCGCCAGCCCGGTCTCTTCGGCCACTTCGCGGATCGCCGCCGATTCGAAGCTCTCACCCAATTCGAGATGACCGCCCGGAATGGACCAGTAGGGGGCGTGGCTCCCCTTGCGCTTGCCAAGCAGCACCAGACCGTCGCGGTTGGTCAGGATGACGCCGACACCGACGCGGGGATAGGGGGTGGACATGAGCAAGCCTCCTCGATGGCGCAATGAAAACGGCCTACCTTAGGCCGGATAAACGGGCAGGACAAGCCTGCCGGAGGCGCTGCACGCCATAAACCGCAAAAACGGCCCGCAGAGAGATACGCCAACAACGACCGCCGCCACGGAGCAAGCCGCCAGAGAGTGTGATCTCTGCGCCATAAAATGACGAAAGTGGTACCGGATATCGATTTTTTAGCGATCCCGGTTCCACTTTGCGGTTTTGTTCATAGAGCGCTCAGTTTTCTCTTCCCATACTGGCCCCACAGTTCCAAAAGAGGAGAGACAAGATGGAGTCATCATTGGTCGGGCTCTCCATTCTGTGGGGGCTAGCCAGTTTTGGTGTTCAGGGGGATTTCATCGAGAGCCGTGATTCCGTTGCGCCATCCTGGCAAACCGGATCCAGAGTGGAGATGGAAGGTTATCTGATTGAATCGCTTGGCGAAAATCGCTGGCTGTTCGACAACGGCAGCGAGAGTCTGCAGGTCTCCCTGCCCGATGGGGCCTGGGTGCCCGCCGGCGAACGGCTGCGGGTGAGCGGTGCGCCGCAACAGGATCAGAGTGGCTGGCTGCTGCAGGTGGAGCAGGTCCGCGAAGTGGCCGTCTGACCGGCAACCGGTTAAACAAAGAGGAGGCATTGGCCTCCTCTTTTGCTTTTGGTCGCCCCGCCGTTAGCCGAGGTGGTTGAGCGGCAGCGCCGTCTTGTGCTTGATGCGGCGCAGCACGAAGCTGGATCGCACCCCGGTCACCCCCGGAATATGGGTCAGCTTGTCCAGCAGGAAGTGCTGGTAGTGCTCCATGTCGCGCACCACTACCTTGAGCTGGTAGTCGGCATCGTTGCCGGTGATGAGATCACACTCGAGCACTTCGGGCAGCTCGCTGATGGCACGGTCGAAGTTTTCGAACCGTTCCGGCGTGTGGCGGTCCATGGAGATATGAATGTAGGCGGTGAGGGTGAGACCAAGCTGGCGGGCATTGAGCAGGGTGACGTGGGTGTCGATGAGACCGGCATCCTCCAGCGCCTTGACCCGACGGGAGCAGGGTGACGGCGAGAGCCCCACCAGCTCGGCCAGTTCGAGATTGCTGATGCGGCCATTCTCCTGCATCAGTTCCAGAATGTGTCTGTCTATGCGATCCAGTTTCAGCATTACCCCTTCCTCGTTGCAATGACTAATCCACTTTTCCTAGGTTAAGGGTGAACTATTGCAAAAACAACCGAAATAAGTGGCTACTTTGCAACCACTCACTGGCACGGGAGGGATACTATGGTTACATCTTCCGGTGGCAAGACAGATACCTGACCGGGTCTCTGTGGCGAAGGACCTTACCGGGTCAAGAGCCCCATCAGCCGTCTCACCTTATCGGGCAACGACGGGCTGGAACGAGAGCATCCACTCCCCCGAAGGCAACAAAGCAGGCATCCCGGCGCCTGCTTTGTTGTTTTTGGAGGGTTGCCAACGGCGCTATCAGAGCGCGGTCGGCGTGATGCGATAGAGGCAGCGGTGCGCACCATCCAGCAGATACTGCTCCCGCTCCACCGTCGCCGGTGCCAGCAGCTGGCGAAACAGCGCCAGCTCGCTGCGACAAAAACCGCGGCAGCTGCGCGCCGCCGCACAGATGGGGCAGTGACTCTCCCACAGCAGCCAGCTGCCATCCTCCTCACGGCGGATCTCCGCCATGTAGCCTTCGCGGCTGCGCAGCTCCCTGAGCGCCTCCAGCCGACCGGACAACCCCTTGTTGCCCAGCGTCTGCTGATAGCGCGCCTGCATCTGCTGCTCCCGCTGCAGGATCAGCCGCTCCATCCCCTCCTCTCCAAACAGCTCGCGCACGTTGTCGATCAACTGCACGGTCAGGTCGCTATGGCTGTCGGGGAAGCGCTGCCAGGCCTGCTCGGTGAGCTGCCACAGTCGCACGGGACGACCGCGTCCGCGCGCCTCGTCGCTGAATGTGACCCACCCCTCCTGCTCCAGTGCGAGCAGGTGCTGGCGGGCGCCCATGGAGGTCATCTGCAACTGCTCCCCCAGCGCGGCGGCGCTCTGCGGGCCATGGCTCTTGAGCAGAAACAGGATCTTGTCGGTGCTTGCGTTCATGACCCCATTATGGGGAGCCCCCTTTATTAAATCAACAATTCACTTTACTTAATACCGATTATCACCCAGCATAAATAAACCAATTACTTTACTTAATAGGTGCAACATGGCGAAACAACGGCACAAAAACCCACTCTGGGTGCTGGTGATGACGGTCACGCTGGCGGTCGCCGGCTTCAGCCTCCCCTCCCCGGTATTGGCCCCCTTGCTGCTGGATCCGGCGCAGGGGATGCTGACGCCGGAAGCCTCCGACTGGAGCCGCAAGGTGTGGCTGGGGGTCATCATGGGGCTCTATCCCCTGTTCCAGCTGGTGGGCAGCCCCTGGCTCGGGCGGCTCTCCGACCGCTACGGCCGCAAGCCACTGCTGCTGCTCTCGCTGGCTGGCGTGCTGACCGGCTATGCCCTGATGGCACTCGGCATCGCCTGGCGCTCCCTCCCCCTGCTGCTGCTCAGCCGGGTGGTGGAGGGGCTGTGCAACGGCAACATCGCCATCGTGCAGGCGATGGCGGCGGATCTCGCCGGCAAGGAGCACAAGGCGCGCAGCTTCGCCTGGATCAATATCGGCATGAATCTGGGCTGGGTGGTGGGGCCGGTGATCGGGGGCTACGCCGCGGTGATCTCGGGGGATTACAGTCTGGCGGCCTGGCTGGCCGTCGCGATGACCCTGCTCAACCTGCTGCTGGTGCTCTGGCTGGTGCCTCATCGCCCGCCGGTGGCGGCCGCCCGGCAGGCACCGACCCTCTCCAGCCGCCAGCTGTTGCTGCAACCGGCCCTGCTCCCCTACTTCGCCCTCACTCTGGTCAGCTATGGCGCGGTGCAGCTCTACTTCACCTACTTCAATATCTGGCTGGTGGAGCGGCTGGCCTGGGATCCGGCCCAGCTGGCGCAGGCGGCGGTGCTGGTGAGCCTGCCGATGATGGCGGGCTCCTGGCTCGGCTCCCGCATCGCCCGCCACTGGCGCGGCAGCTCTCTCGGCATCGTCGGCCATCTGGTGATGGCGACCGGCATGCTGCTCTTTATCCTGCCGAGCCACTGGTGGGGACTGGCGCTCACCTTCATTCCGGCCGGCATCGGCATGAGTCTGGGGGAGCTGGCCACCTCGGTGGCGGTCTCCAACCGCAGCCATGCCGAGCAGCAGGGACAGGCGATGGGGCTCTACCGCGCCCTCGCGGTGGGCAGCGAGATCCTGGCGGTCGTGCTGGGCAGTCTTGTGCTGCTGGCAGGGAGCGAGTGGCCCTTCTACCTCGCCACCCTGTGCGCTCTTGCCAGCGCCGCCGGTTTCTATCTGCTGCGCCAGCGTGCCGATCGCCGCCAGCAGTTGGCCAGCTGCGCCTGAGCCGGCAAAAGATCACAGTTCGGCGCTCCGCCATGCGGCAAAACTTGCATCGGGGCGCCGGGTCTGGGACGGTAAGGCTCTTGCTGGTTTGTTCGATGCTGGAGGAGTTATGAGTGAGTACAAGGCCATCGCCCTCGATATGGATGGCACCCTGCTGACCCGGGATCACAAGATCTCGTCGGCCACCCGGGCGGCACTGGCGCAGGCGCGTGCCCACGGCATCAAGGTGCTGCTGGTCACCGGGCGCCACTTCATGACGGCGCGCCCCTTTCACCACGAGCTGGCGCTCGATACCCCCATCATCTGCAGCAACGGCGCCTGCCTCTACGACCCGACGACAGATCGCATTCTGGCTGGCGATCCGCTGGCAAGCGCCCCGCTCAACGCCCTGCTGGCACAAGTCGAAGCGCAGCAGATGGGCGCCCTGTTCCACCTGAGCGAGGGGATCGGCTACATCGGCTGCGAGGAGCATGTCACCCGCATCCGCCACTGGTCGGCCAATCAGCCGGACCACCTGAAGATCGCCATCCACCCGGTCGAGGAGCTGGCAGGCTGGCTCGACAACCCGGTCTGGAAGCTGGAGCTGTTCAATCAGGATCCGGCGCGCCTGCACCGTTTTATGGACGAAGAGCGAGACCTCATCCCCTTCACCCGCGACTGGGCAGCCCCCTACGCGGTGGAGCTGGTACAGCCCGGTTGCAGCAAGGGCAACCGGCTGGCCCAGTGGGCCGCCAGCGAGGGCATTGCGATGGAGCAGGTGGTGGCGTTCGGTGATAACAACAACGACATCAGCATGTTCGAGCAGGTGGGGCTGGCGGTAGCGATGGGCAATGCGGCGCCGCAGATCCAGCACCATGCCGATCAGGTCACCGCCGATCACAACGAGGATGGCATCGCGCTGGCGCTGCAGCGCTGGGTACTCCCCTGAGCGAACAGGATGCAAGATGGCCAGCCGCAATGGCTGGCCACAAGAGATGGCTTAATTGCCGAAGGAGAACTGGATCACCCGATCCGGATAGCGCAGCCGGTCATATTCGCGGCGCAGGGATTCATAGTGGCGAATGGCGCGATTGCGCTTGGCGCGGTAGTAGTCGCGCTGCTCGCTGTTGGTCTCGTTGCGGATGCTGCGCTCGAGATCGTCGATATCCCGCTCGGTGCGCTCCAGCTCGTCGCTGATCTCCCGCAGCCGAGTCGCCAGCTGGTACTCTTCATAGCCGCGCTGGTACTGCTTGAGGAAGCTGGCGTCATTGGGACAGACACCGCGATACTCCTGCCCCTCCTTGCCCTTGCTGTAGGCCAGCTCGGGAATGCAGTAGAGCTCCAGCCCCTTGTCGTAACCCCGTTTCCACTCCGCCTCGTCCACCTTGAGGCCATACTCGCCGCAGGTGGAGACGTAGTCCCGCGCCTGATTGCGGGTCTTGCCCTGTTCACCATCCTGATAGCCAAGGTTGTACCAGCTCATGGTGCGGCACTCATCTTCCGACAGGGAGCTGCATCCGGCCAGCAGCAGTGGCAGGGTGAGCAACAGGATCTTCGAGGACATGGACAGACTCCGGAAAAGACAGTGGCTGGCATTCTAGTGAGGATGGGCAGGCAGGACAAGGGAGCCACTCTCGCCACTATCCGCCTCTTTTATCTGATGTTTTTATCACTATCAGGCAGGGGGCGGCCGCTGGAGGCCGCGTCCCTTTCCTTGTTACGGCTTGCAGGGTAAACTGCGCCATCTTTTAACTGGCGCGCAACAAAAACAATGAAAGTCCTGACCGTCGATTACCGCTCACCCGATGCGGCCCAACGCTTCACCGAATCCCTGCGTACTACCGGCTTTGGCGTGTTGACCAACCACCCCATCCCGAAAGAGCTGGTGCAATCCATCTACGACAACTGGTATCGCTTCTTCATGAGCGAGCAGAAACAGGATTTTCTGTTCAACCGCGAAACCCAGGATGGCTACTTCCCGCCATCGGTGTCCGAGGTGGCCAAGGGCCATAGCCAGAAAGACATCAAGGAGTACTTCCACATCTACCCCTGGGGCCAGATGCCGGCAGAGCTGAAAGAGCAGGCGATGGAGTACTATCGCCTGGCCAACGGTCTGGCCGCCGAGCTGCTGGGCTGGGTCGAGCAGCATACCCCGGCCGATATCGCCGCCAACTACAGCTGCCCCCTCTCCTCGATGATCGACGATAGCCAGAAGACCCTGCTGCGGGTGCTGCACTATCCGCCGTTCAACGGCACCGAGGAGCCGGGTGCCATCCGCGCCGCCGCCCACGAGGATATCAACCTGCTCACCATCCTCCCCGCCGCCAACGAGCCCGGTCTGCAGGTGAAGGGTTCCGACGGCGAGTGGATGGATGTGCCGTGCGACTTTGGCACCCTCATCATCAACATCGGTGACATGCTGCAGGAGGCCTCCCGCGGCTACTACCCCTCCACCACCCACCGCGTCATCAACCCGACCGGCGGCAGCACCAGCAAGTCACGTATCTCACTGCCTCTGTTCCTCCATCCGCGGCCCGAGGTGGTGCTCTCCGAGCGTCATACCGCCCACAGCTACCTGATGGAGCGGCTGCGCGAGCTGGGCGTCATCTGACCCGACCCGCCAGTCTGACATCAATCCAAAACCGGAGCAAAAATGCTCCGGTTTTTATTTGTTGGCACAATCACACAATTAATCGAATTTTATTAGGCAATCGTGCCAATAAATCGTATTTACGGCTGACAAGCTGCGTAGTGATTGCGGCCCCCTTTCCGTAATATGGGCGCCATTCTGGCCCAGCCATGGGCCCTCGATTGGAGTTCAAATGATGCAGTCCCAATGGTCCTCCCGCCTCGGCTATATTCTCGCCGCCGCCGGCTCCGCCGTCGGTATCGGCGCAATCTGGAAGTTTCCCTACGTCACAGCCGTCAACGGCGGTGGCGCCTTTTTGCTGGTCTTTCTGCTGTTCAGCTTCACCCTGGGGGTTGCGGTGCTGATGGGCGAGACCCTGCTTGGCAGCATGAGCCGTCGCGGCGTTGCGGGTGCGTTTGGCGAGCTGCTCGGCAAGCGCTGGAGCTGGGTCGGTGTGATGGGGGTGCTGAGCACCCTGCTGATCTTCTGCTTCTACAGCGTGGTGGGCGGCTGGACCCTGGGTTATACCGGCATGGCCGCTGCCGGCCAGCTCAATCATGGGGATGCGGCGGCCCTCACCGCCCGCTTCAATGACTATGTCAGCGGTGACGTCTGGCCTATTCTCACTCATCTGCTGTTTGCGGCACTGACCTGGATGGTGGTGCAGGGCGGGATCCAGAAAGGGGTGGAACGCACCCTGCGCTGGATGATGCCGGCCCTGTTCGTGATGATCCTGATGCTGGTCGCCTTTGGCCTCACCCTGCCCAACGCCATGGCGGGGGTACGCCACTTCCTGATGCCCGACTTCAGCAAGCTGGGGATGTCCGGCGTGCTGGATGCCATGGGGCTGGCCTTCTTCTCCCTCTCCATCGGTCTGGGTATTCATACCACCTACGGCGCCTACCTGCCCTCCAGTGAAGGGGTTGGTCGCTCCAGCCTCTGGGTGGTGCTGCTGGCCAGCATGGTGGCGGTACTGGCGGGCTTGATGATCTTCCCGGTGCTGGCATCGACCGGTATCGACCCTGCTGCGGGCCCGGGCCTCACCTTCATGACCATGCCGGCGGTATTCCAGCTGTTGCCCTTCGGTCAGGGCCTGGCGGTGATCTTCTTCTCCCTGCTGGTCTTTGCCGCGCTCTCCTCCGCCATTTCGCTGCTGGAGCACCTGCAGTGCTTCCTGTGCGAAACCTGGGGCTGGTCGCGTCGTAACGCTTGCAGCGCCATCACCCTGTTCGTCATGGTGTGCGGCATTCCGGTCAGCCTGTCGTTTGGCCCGCTGCAACATGTCACCCTGTTTGGCAAAACCATCTTCGAACTGCTCGACTTCATCACATCCAACCTGATGATGCCGCTGTTCGGCCTGATGCTGACGCTGCTGTTGGGCTGGAAACTGGGACGCAAGGCGCTGCCGCAAGGGCTCTCTGCCCACTGGCATCACCTGCTGATGAACTGCTGGCGCTGGATTGCTCCGCTGCTGATCGGCGGGATCCTGGTTCGCGGTCTTATCTGAGGATCAGTGATGATGGGTGGGCTCACCGGCCCGCCCATCTATGGCTCTCACCTTGTCCAGGGCTCGTTGCCAACGGACTATCTCACCATCGTCAGTGGCTCTGGAGAAGGCGATGTAGAGGCCAGCCTCATGGAGCAGCACGCCACTGCTGGCCACGCTGTGACGGGATAACCCCATCTTGTCGAGGGTGGCATCCATGACTCTCTCCGCCATCGGCAAGGCATCTATCTTGCCCAGCATCAGCCGCTCGATGGCCTCTGTCACCGTTTTGTAGCGCACCAGATTGGTGTAGCCCTCGTGGGCCAGCCGCACATCATCCGCATTGCCAAGCACCACCCCGACTCTCGGCAGTTGACGCAGCTGGGCCAGTTCGGTCAGCGGCCGGGCACTGCCCGGCGCCTGATAGATAAAGACCCGGTTGATAAAAAGCGGGCCCACCCATTTGAACAGCGCCTCCCGCTCCGGGATCCGCTGCACCACAAAGAGCGCGTAACCCGGCTCGACCTGAGTCAGCGCCAGCGCGCGCTTGAGCGGATAGAGCCGGACGGGATAATCACTACCCAGCTCATGCTGCACCTGCTGCACCAGTCGAATGGCCAGACCGTCGAGCTTGCCGTCGCGGGACTCCGTAAAGGGGGGCAGATCATGACTTAGCAGCGTTAATCCCGGCTGGGCCGACAAGCTCAGACTCAACAACAGCCAGGGCAAAACCATCCATCTCATACGACATCCTGTCTCATGTTTGGCACCTGCCGGGTCAGCTGATGACCGCAAGTTCCACAAGAAGCTAGCTGGATTATCGCCCAGTAACGGGTGAAAGGGGATAAAAGATAGGGCACACCAGCTCCGCCTCTGCGGTGAATCATGAATGCAGCCTATCGCCATCAAAAAAAATTTATTTTATGTGTCAATTTTTCTTTCCATGGTTTAGGCTGTCCCCTCATTCACTATTCAGGCTGTCACCCATGTCTGCCATCCTCGTGCTGTTTGGTCGATTTTTTATCTCGCAAGAGAGGTGACCTTGCACGCACAGTTTTCTGAATGTTCATTGCAAAGGTCGCCTCGGGCGGCCTTTTTGTTGTCTGTCGTTTATTGCTACAGAGGAGTATTGCTTCGATGTCGTGTTACCCGGAGGTTGTATGAGCCAGGTTCAGTGGTCTTCCCGTCTCGGTCATGTGTTGGCCGCAGCAGGCACAGCGATTGGCCTTGGTGCCATCTGGAAGTTTCCCTATGTGACCGCCACCAATGGCGGCGGCGCCTTCCTGCTGGTGTTTCTGCTGTTCAGCTTCACCCTGGGTGTGGCGGTACAGGTCGGCGAGACCCTGCTCGGCAGCCATAGCCAGCGCGGGGTGCTCGGCGCCTTCCGCAAGCTGGTGGGGCCGAACTGGCGCTGGATGGGGTATATGGGGATCCTCTGCGGCTTCTTTATCTACAGCTTCTACAGCGTGGTGGGCGGCTGGACCGTGGGTTATGCCGCATTGGCGATGGCAGGCAAGCTCAACCTGAGCGAGGGAAGTGCCCTCACCGCCCTGTTCAACGGCTATGTCAGCAACCCCTGGTGGCCGGTGCTGACCCATCTGATCTTTGCCGGGCTAACCTGGTGGTTCGTGCAGGGCGGCATTCAGAAAGGGGTGGAGCGGGCGCTGCGCTGGATGATGCCGGCGCTGTTCATCATGATGTTGCTGCTGGTGGGGGTAGGCCTCTCCATGCCCGGCTCCATGGCGGGTGTGCGCCAGCTGCTGTTGCCGGACTTCTCCATGCTGACCGGCCAGAGCGTGCTGGATGCGCTGGGATTGGCCTTCTTCTCCCTCTCCATCGGGCTCGGGGTACACACCACCTATGGCGCCTACCTGCCCAATAGCGACGGCGTGGTGCGCTCCGGCGTCTGGGTCGTTACCCTGGCCAGCCTGATCTCGGTACTGGCTGGGCTGATGATCTTCCCGGCACTGGCCTCCACCGGCATCGACCCGACTGCCGGGCCCGGGCTCACTTTTATGACCATGCCCGCCGTCTTCAGCCATCTGCCGTTCGGTCAGGGGCTGGGGGTGGTCTTCTTCCTGCTGCTGCTGGTCGCCGCCCTCTCCTCCTCCATCTCCATGCTGGAGCATCTGGTGCGCTTCACCACCGAGGAGTGGGGCTGGTCACGCCGTGGTGCCTGCCGGGTATTGACCCTGCTCATCATGGCCTCCGGCATTCCGGTGAGTCTGTCGTTCGGCCCATGGAGCGATCTGACCCTGTTTGGCAAAACCATCTTCGAGCTGCTCGACTACCTCACCTCCAACCTGATGATGCCGCTGTTTGGCCTGGTACTGACCCTGCTGCTGGGCTGGCGACTGGGTGATGTCATTCTGCCTGCAAGCCTGTCACCCGCCCTGCGTCTGGCACTCCTCTGGTGCTGGCGCGTGGTGGCGCCGCTGCTGATCAGCGGGATCCTGATCCGCGGGATCATGTAACGTCGACCATCCCGATGAGGGCAGGCTCTGGCCTGCCCTTTTTCTTGCCGCTCGCCAGAAGCGACAGTCAAGGTTCGGCAATAAGATGAGCAGGCATCAACAGACCAAGAGCGGGAATGGAAAGGGCGCTTGGATAAGACGGGAGCAGACAGGATAGGTTAAGAGATCGAGCAATAGAAAATGCTGAACACTGAATTTCAGGCAAAAAAAATCCCCATCTTAGTGGGGACTTTCTCTGCAACCGCAGCTGATATCTCAGCCTCGCTTGCCAATATGGTGGTCGTTACTGGGAT
>NZ_CAWMDN010000023.1:0-16214 GCF_963866575.1 Aeromonas sp. L_1B5_3 | reverse complement strand
CCTCATGTGTCGCCTTTTGTTTTTTAAGGCCAGGCAAAACCGCGCTGCAAGGTGCAAAAGAGCGGGATAAGTGTCGATGTTGTTTGAATATTCCACGCTTTGACCAAATGCTGAGCGAACACGCTTTTTTCTCCAAAAAAGTGTTTGACTAAAAATCCCTGTGAAGTATTATCAGCCCCGCAAACGGAGAGGTGGCCGAGAGGCTGAAGGCGCTCCCCTGCTAAGGGAGTATGCGGCTTATACCCGCATCGGGGGTTCGAATCCCCCCTTCTCCGCCATTTTGCGCCCGTAGCTCAGCTGGATAGAGTACCTGGCTACGAACCAGGTGGTCAGAGGTTCGAATCCTCTCGGGCGCACCATATTCGACTCTTTGGAGTCATGTGTTGACCATCAGCAAGTCAGCACTGAAAAAGGCTTACTGTTGAGTAAGCTTTTTTTATCGTTTGAAAACAGGGCGCCCGTAGCTCAGCTGGATAGAGTACCTGGCTACGAACCAGGTGGTCAGAGGTTCGAATCCTCTCGGGCGCACCATTTCAAACAAATACAATGATTTATGAGCGCCCGTAGCTCAGCTGGATAGAGTACCTGGCTACGAACCAGGTGGTCAGAGGTTCGAATCCTCTCGGGCGCACCATGTTTCAAGCAGTGCAACAATTTATGAGCGCCCGTAGCTCAGCTGGATAGAGTACCTGGCTACGAACCAGGTGGTCAGAGGTTCGAATCCTCTCGGGCGCACCATATCTCAAGCAGTGCTACAAGTTGTGAGCGCCCGTAGCTCAGTTGGATAGAGTACCTGGCTACGAACCAGGTGGTCAGAGGTTCGAATCCTCTCGGGCGCACCATACAGACAGCCTCGACTTCGGTCGGGGCTGTTTTTTTATGGGTATTTTTCACCCTCTACCATCTCGCTTGTTCCCGCTAATGGTACTGCAACGGCCTCTTCCCGGCTTGCTGCAATACCCGTATTCCCACTTCTTCCTGCCCGTTGCCCCTCGTTAGCCTACAGCGTCAAAACCTCGCTGTTTACAGTGGCTGATCTTGCGGGCGTTGATACTTGGTCACTACCGCCAAATGCCTTTAACGCGCTCCTGCGCGGTTTGGCTGCAATAAAAAAGGATGCCGCAGCATCCTTTTTCAGTAGGAGTGATTCACTCAGCTTTTCAGCCATTTGCGAATGCGGTTTGCATCGCCGACCGGGGTGCGCTTGCCCACCGAGTTGAGCAGCACGATGGCCAGCTCGCGGTTGTCCGGCTTGGCACGCATCACCAGGCAGCGGCCCGCTTCATCGGTAAAGCCGGTCTTGGAGAGGCGCACATCCCAATCCGGGTTTTTCACCAGCGGGTTGGTGTTGTTGAACATCAGGCTGTAGGCCGGGGTGCTGAAACGCATCTCGCGGTTCTCGTCCTGAGTGAACTGGCGGATCAGCGGCTGGCGATAGGCGGCAGCTACCAGCTTGGCCAGGTCCTGCGCGGTCGCGACGTTGCGGGTCGAGAGGCCGGTGGAGTCGTAGAAGTGGGTATTGCGCATGCCCAGCTGACGCGCCTTGTTGTTCATGGCGCGCACGAAGGCGCTGCGGCCGCCCGGGTAGTGGCGGCCGAGGGCGGAGGCCATCCGGTTTTCGGAGGACATCAGCGCCAGATGCAGGGCGTCGCGGCGGGTCACCTTGGTGCCCATGCGAATGCGTGAGTGGGTGTGCTTGACCCGGTCGATGTCATCCTTGTCGACCGTGATGATCTGATCCAGATTTTGTCGGGCTTCCAGCACCACCAGCGCCGTCATCAGCTTGGTGAGGGAGGCGATGGGACGGGCCTTGTTGGCATTCTTCTGATAAAGGGTCTTGCCCGAGTTGACGTCTACTACCAGTGCGCTTTCCGAGCGTACATCCAGCTTGGCAGGGCTGGGGGCGGCACTCGCCGCAGGCAATCCCAGCATTCCCATCAAGCCGACAACCAGCGCAACTGCGCGAATCCGACACCGCATACTACCGACTCCATTCCCATCGAAAAAAGGCGCTAGATTCACTCATTTTTGACCGGGCTTTACAAGGGGCGATCGAGACTATTTCTGCGCTTTGCGCAAAAGCGGAATCAAAAAAGCCCTCCATGGGAGGGCTCTTCGTGCAGGCATGGTCAGCCGGCGTCAGTTCTGGGTCCGTGTGGCCTTGCGCTTGCTGATCCAGCGCCAGATGAGGGCGATGACGCCACCTACCAGTAGCACCACCGGCAGGTAGATGATGACGCTGAGGAACTGGGACTGATATTCGGCCGCCAGTTTGGTGTGGCTCAGGTAGTAGCCGAAGCCCACCAGCGGGCAGATCCACATGATGGAGCTGATCAGATTGACGATGAGAAAGCGGCCCTGTGGCAGTTCGGTGGCGCCGACAATGTAGGGGTAGGCGGTGCGGACGAAGGCGATGTAGCGGGCGGTGATCAGGGTGATGATCCCGTACTTGTCCAGCAGGTAGTAAACCTTTTGCTGGTGCTTCTCTTCCACATGGGAGAGCAACCGGTGGTAGAGCTGGGTATGGCCGAGGAAGCGCCCCTGCATGTAGCCGAGCCAGGTGCCGACGAAGGTGGCCATGATCAGCAGCGGGATCACCCCGAAGGAGAGCACGTCCTGATAGATGAGGACGCCGGTCAGGATCAACAGGCTGTCGCCGGGCAGGAAAGCGGTGGGGATAAAGCCATTTTCCAATACCAGAAAGGTCAGTAAGACGGCGCAAACCATGAAGGCCATCTTGGGATCGGACAGGGTCACCAGATCCTGATGCATAAAGGCGTGAGCCAGTTGGTAAAACCGCTCCATACTTGCAAACTCCGCAGGTTAGCTGGGTTGATCGGTCAAGGGCATGGCGAGCACCTTGTCGATGCGCAGACCATCCATGTCAACAATTTCCAGTTGCCACTGTTCCAGGGTCACCAGATCGCCGGTGTGTGGAACACGACCAAGGAGCAGCATGATAAGCCCTCCGAGGGTGTGATAGTGATGTTTTTCTTCTTCCGGCAGGCGAACCAGCTCCAGACAGTCCTTCAACTCGGGCAGCGGGATCAGGCCATCGAGCAGCCAGCTGCCGTCGGCGCGCTGGAATGCCCAGTTGTCCTCGCCATCCTCCTGCTGGAAATCCCCGGCCAGTGCCTCCAGCAGATCCTGCTGGGTGACCAGCCCCTGCAGCTCGCCATACTCGTCCACCACCATCACCATCTGTTCGCTGTGGGTGCGGAAGTGGTTGAGCAGCTCGACCCCGTTGAGGGTCTCGGGCAGCAGGCTGCAATCCTGGGTCAGGGCCGCCAGATCGATGGGCTCCCCCTTGATATAGGCGTGCAGCACCTTGCTGACGTTGATGACCCCCACCAGATCCGACAGGCTGCCGTCGCAGACCGGAAAGAAGCTGTGACGATACTCCACCAGCCGTTGCAGGTTGGCCTCCAGCGGCAGCGCCAGATCCAGATAGCGGATATCGCTGCGCGGCACCATCAGGGAGGAGAGGCTGCGCTCGTCTAAACGAAACACGTTGCGCAGCATGGTGTGTTCGTGATCCTCGATCACCCCGGCTTCCGACCCCTCTACCAGCATGGCATGGATCTCCTCCTCGGTGACGTTGGCGTTGCCATTCTGGTTGACCCGCAGCAGGCGCAAGGTGGTGTTGGTGGATGCCGAGAGCAGCCAGACGAAGGGGCGGGTCATGATGGCAAGCCACAACATGGGGCGCGCCACCATACAGGCGATGCGCTCGGCGCTGAGCTGGCCAAGCCGCTTGGGCACCAGTTCACCGACCACGATGGAGAGGTAGGTTACTCCCACCACCACGATGACGGTGGCGATAAGTCCGCTGCTCTTGGGGGAGAGTCCCCACTCCTGCAGCCAGAGGGAGAAGGGCTGGGCCAGCAGGGATTCGCCATAGATACCGTTGAGCAGGCCGATGGAGGTGATGCCGATCTGCACGGCGGAGAGGAAATGAGTCGGGTTTTCGCCGAGTTTGAGTGCGATGGCCGCCGAGCGGCTTCCTTCATTGGCCAGCTTGCCAAGGCGCGCCTTGCGGGCGGTGACGATGGCGATTTCCGACATGGCGAAGAGGCCGTTAAGCAAGATCAATCCCAACAGGATCAACAGTTCCATACTGCAGCTGCACTCCTTGAGTAGAAAATATCGCTGGCAGTGTAATGAATTTGGCGGCGATGTGCTTGTGAAAGCGGGTGATCCTGCTCGCTAATTTGATCTCGCAGGGGCAGGGAGTGACGCGCGGGGATGAGAAAAGGGCGGGAGATCCCGCCCTTGGCATGATTGCAGAGTCCCCTGTCAGAACTGCTGGAAGTAGCGCTGGATCTGCTTGGGATCCTTGGTCTGGGTCAGGGAGAGCATCAGCAGCACCCGCGCCTTCTGCGGGTTGAGGGTCTCGGCGGCGACGAAGCCGTACTTGGCATCATCGATCTCGGCATCCAGAGTGGTGGAGCCGGTCGGTACGCGGGCGGAGCGCACGACCCGGATGCCGTCCTTGCTCGCTTTGGCCAGAGTATCGAACAGGGTGTGGTAGAGGTTGCCGTTACCCACCCCGGCGCTGACGATGCCGTCGAACTTGGCATCCACCATTGCCTTGGCCGGCAGATCGGTGGCGTTGGCGTAGCTGTAGACGATGCCAACCTGTGGCAGCTTGTCGAGCTTGCTCACATCAAACGGGGTCTTGCTGGTGTGCAGGCGAGCCGGACTGCGCTGATAGTCGATCTTGCCGTTGTGGATGTAGCCGAGCGGGCCGAAGTTGGGGGAGGCGAAGGTCTGCACCCCGGTGGTGTTGGTCTTGGTGACGTCGCGGGCATCGAGCACGGTGTCGTTCATCGCCACCATCACGCCACGCCCCTTGGAGGCGGGGTCAGAAGCGGTCACCACGGCGTTGTAGAGGTTCATCGGGCCGTCGGCGCTCATGGCGGTGGAGGGGCGCATGGCACCGACCAGCACCACCGGCTTGTCGCTCTTGACGGTCAGGTTGAGGAAGTAGGCAGTCTCTTCCATGGTGTCGGTGCCGTGGGTGATGACGATGCCATCCACATCATCCTTGGCCAGCAGCTCGTTGACCCGCTTGGCCAGCTTGAGCCACACCTCGTCGTTCATGTCCTGGGAGCCGATCTTCACCACCTGCTCACCCTGCACGTCGGCCACGTTTTTCATCTCGGGCACGGCGGCGATCAGGGTTTCGATGGCCACCTTGCCAGCCTCGTAGTTGGACTGGGTAGCGGACTGGCCTGCCCCGGCGATGGTGCCGCCGGTCGCCAGGATGTGCACGTTGGGCAGCGCCATGGCCATGGGGGAGAGGGTCAGGCCGACGACGGCGGCGAGCAGGGTCTTGCGGATCGGTAGGGTCATGCTGCAAATCCTTATGGTTGGAATAATCGCAGCCAGTTTGCCCAGATAACCATCAATATCTGTGATAAAACTCACCAAAAGACAGGTGAGTACAGATTTTTAACCTGTTTTATACCTCTATAGAGATAATTTAACTCGCAGAGAAACCCTTGGCTTCGATCAGGGCGATCAGCTCGGCCTTGCTCAGCTCGCTCTCGATGACGGCCTTGCTGTTGGCAAAGTCGACGGTTGCGGTGGTGACCGCAGGCTGGGCCAGCAGGGCTTTTTGCAGGCTGGCGGCGCAGCCACCACAGGACATGCCGGAGACGGTGAGTTCGATGGTCATAAATGCTCTCCTCGGTTGATATGGCACAAGGGTAAAGCTGCCGCCTCCGGCAAGGTCAAGCCGTCAGTACATAAGACCTAGGTAGTTCATCAGAGTCGCCCCGAGGCTGGTAGTAACCAGCGAGCCGAGGGTGGTGGTGGCGATGATGTTCGCGGCCAGCACGCTGTCGCCCCCCATGGCGCGGGTCATCACATAGCTGGCGGCGGCAGTCGGGGTGGCGCTGATAAGAAACAGAATGCCAAGCTCTAGATGGCTGAAGCCGAGCAGGGCAGCCCCCAGAGTGAACACCGCTGGAATGAGGCAGAGCCGCATCACGCTGGCCCAGCCGGTCAGCGCCGCCCCGCCGCGCAGTGCGCCGAGACTGAGGGAGGCACCGGTGCAGAGCAACGCCAGCGGCAGGGTCATGTTGGCGAAGTAGCCGCCAGTGGTGAGCAGCAGCTGCGGCATCTTGATGCCGAGCAGGCTGAAGGGCAGGGCCGCCACGATGGCGATGATGAGCGGATTCTTGATGATGCCGAGCAGGATGGGGCGGATGCCGGTGGCGCCGCCGAGGCTGCGGGTGAGGGTGATGACCGCGAGGATGTTGTAGAGCACGGTGACCGCGCCGACGTAGAGCGCTGCCGCCCCCAGCCCCTCGTGGCCATAGGCGTTTTGCACGTAGGCGAGCCCTATGATGGCGCTGTTGCCGCGAAAACTCCCCTGCACGAAGATGCCGCGCAGTCGCTGCTCGCTGATAAAGCGGCCCGCCAGCAGCTCCAGCACCAGATAGCTGGCGACGGTGGCGAGCAGGCCGTAACCGATAAACCAGGGGCTCGGCATGGTGGCGAAGTTGGTGCCAAGAATGCTGAGAAAGAGCAGGGCGGGCAGGGTGACCTGAAACACCAGCCGGGAGGCGGATTCGGTGAAGGGCTCCGGCAGCAGCCCCAGCCGTTTGAGCCAGATGCCGAGCAGCAGGATCACGCAGATGGGGCCTGTGATGGAGAGGGAGAAGAGCAGACTGGCCAGCAGATCCATGGTGGGCGTCCTCCTGATGCGCCGTCCGAAGCGGGGCAAAAAGGGCATTCTAACGCCATGGGCTTGTATTCACAGGGGTTAATCACAACAATGTGGGCAATTTCCACCGCCTGCGCCAAACCCCAGTGAGTCAATCCATGGACAAGAAACTGACCATCCTCGATATCGCCCGCCTCTCGGGGGTCGGCAAGTCGACTGTCTCCCGGGTGATCAATCAGGATCCCAAGGTGAAGCAGGAGACCCGCGAGCGGGTGGAGCAGATCATCGCCGAGCATGGCTTCGTGCCGAGCAAGTCGGCGCGAGCCATGCGCAGCCAGAGCCAGCAGGTGGTGGGGATCATCGTCTCGCGGCTCGACTCCAGCTCGGAGAATCAGGCGGTGCGCGGCATGCTGGAGACACTCTACCAGCGCGGCTACGACGCCGTGCTGATGGAGAGCAAGTTCTCCCCCGCCAAGGTACAGGAGCATCTGGCGGTGCTGGAGCGGCGCGGAGTGGATGGCATCATCCTGTTCGCCTTCAACGATTTGGACTATGCCGCCATGGCGCCGCTCAGGGATAAGCTGGTGCTGGTTGCCCGCGAATATCCCGGTTTCTCCTCGGTTTGCTTTGACGATGCCGGCGCGGTGCGTACCATGCTGGGCCAGCTTGCTGCCCGCGGTATCCGCGACATCGCCTATCTGGGGGTGGATACTGCCGACCTCACCACCGGCCAGCGTCGGCTCGACGCCTACCTCGGCTACTGCGCCGAACAGGGGCTGGCGGCGCGTAGCGTCCTCGGCGATCTCAGCCTGCAGAGCGGCTACCGGTTGGCTGCCGAGCTGCTTACCCCGACCACCGGCGCGCTGGTCTGCGCCAGCGACACCCTCGCCATCGGCGCGGCGAAATACCTGCAGGAGCAGGGGCGTAGCGAGGTGCTGGTGACCGGCCTTGGCAACAACCCCATGTTCACCTTCCTCTTCCCCAACGCCCTCACTCTGGATCTCGGTTACAAGGGAGCGGGGGAGCAGGCGGCGCGGCAGCTGCTCGGCCAGATCGAGCAGGAGCAGCCGCCGCTGGCGACCATAGCCCCCTGCCGTACCCTGTGACCCCCATCACTCCGGACTGAACAAAAAACGCGCTTTTTGTGACGCTGGCCACGATTTGGGAACGTTCCCATTTTGATCTGGCGAGATTGTCGGCATGCTAAATGGGAACGATACCAAAAACGCTCGAGCCCAAAGAGTGGCTCGCAAGGGCGATGCAGACCACTATTCAATGGCGTCACAGAGGGAAGACCCATGTCCAAGATCAACGCACAGCAGCTTGCCACCCTGATCGACAAGATCGGCGGCAAGGAGAACATCGCCACCGTCAGCCACTGCCTGACCCGGTTGCGCTTCGTCCTGAACGATCCGGCCAAGGCCGATAGCAAGGCCATCGAAACCATCCCGGCGGTGAAGGGAAGCTTCACCCAGGGCGGTCAGTTCCAGGTGGTCATCGGCAACGAGGTGGAGCAGTGGTACAAGGCGCTGACCGAACAGCTCGGCGTCAGCGGTGGCAGCAAGGAGGCAGCCAAGCAGGCGGCGCGCCAGAACATGAATCCGCTGGAGCGGGGCATCTCCCATCTGGCGGAGATCTTCGTGCCGCTGCTGCCCGCCATCATCACCGGCGGTCTGATCCTGGGCTTTCGCAACGTCATCGGCGACATCAAGATGTTCGACGATGGCACTCACACCCTCACCGAGATCAGCCAGTTCTGGGCTCAGGTGCACGCCTTCCTCTGGCTGCTGGGCGAAGCGATCTTCCACTTCCTGCCGGTGGGTGTTTGCTGGTCTGCGGTGAAGAAGATGGGCGGCTCCGAGATCCTCGGTATCGTGCTCGGTATCACGCTGGTGTCGCCGCAGTTGATGAACGCCTACGGCATCGGCCAGCAGACTCCCGAGGTGTGGGACTTCGGTCTGTTCGTGATCCAGAAGGTGGGTTATCAGGCGCAGGTCATTCCGGCCCTGCTGGCTGGTGTGTTCCTCGCCTGGGTAGAGACCAACCTCAAGCGGATCATTCCGGCCTATCTCTATCTGGTGATTGTGCCGTTTGTCTCGCTGCTGCTGGCGGTGATCGTGGCTCACGCCTTTATCGGCCCGTTCGGCCGCTGGATTGGTGACGGTGTCGGCTTCGCTGCCAAGGCCGCCATGACCGGATCCTTCGCTCCCATCGGTGCCGCCCTGTTCGGTTTCCTCTACGCGCCTCTGGTCATCACCGGCATCCACCACACCACCAACGCGGTGGATCTGCAGCTGATGCAGAGCATGGGTGGCACCCCGATTTGGCCGCTGATCGCCCTCTCCAACATCGCCCAGGCTTCTGCGGTCGTCGGCATCATTCTGATTAGCCGCAAGGAGAACGAACGGGAGATCTCGGTGCCTGCCGCCATCTCCGCCTATCTCGGGGTGACCGAACCGGCCATGTACGGTATCAACCTCAAGTACAAGTTCCCCATGCTGTGCGCCATGGTGGGCTCCAGCCTTGCAGCCCTCATCTGCGGTTTCGCCGGGGTGATGGCCAACGGTATCGGGGTAGGCGGCCTGCCGGGCATCCTCTCTATCCAGCCGCAATACTGGGCCGTTTACTCCCTCGCCATGCTGGTCGCCATCGTAGTGCCGGTGGTGCTGACCCTGCTGGTCTACAAGCGCCAGCAAGCGGCCGGCAAGCTGGCCGAAGCCAGCGCCTGAATCTGATTGTCAGGGCGACCTTGTGGGTCGCCCTCTCCCTTTTCAATTTGTGACAAGAGAAAGAGCCATGAGCCAAACACCCTGGTGGCAGAGCGCCGTGATTTACCAGATCTATCCCAAGAGCTTTCAGGATTCCGCTGCCCGTGGCACCGGCGATCTCAAGGGGATCATGGCCCGCCTCGACTACCTCAAGACGTTGGGGGTCGATGCCCTCTGGCTGACCCCGGTCTACGTCTCGCCGCAGGTGGACAACGGCTACGACATCGCCGACTACTACGCCATCGACCCCGCCTACGGCAACATGGCCGACTTCGAGGCGCTGCTGGCCGCCGCCCACGCGCGCGACATCCGCATTGTGATGGATATCGTGGTCAACCACACCTCCACCGAGCACGCCTGGTTCAAGTCGGCGCTGGGGGATAAAAACAGCCCCTACCGTGACTACTACATCTGGCGCGATCCGGTGGATGGAGGCGTGCCCAACAACTGGCAATCCAAGTTTGGCGGCAGCGCCTGGGAGCTGGACTCAGCCACCGGTCAGTACTACCTGCACCTGTTTGCCCGCGAGCAGGCGGATCTCAACTGGGAAAATCCGGCAGTGCGCGCCGAGGTGAAAAACATCATTCACTTCTGGGCGAAGAAGGGGGTGGACGGGTTCCGCCTCGACGTCATCAACCTTATCTCCAAGGATCAGGCGTTCCCGAACGACGAGATTGGCGATGGCCGCCGCTTCTACACCGACGGGCCGCGCATCCACGAATTCCTGCAGGATGTGAGCCGCGACGTGTTTGCTCCTGTCGGCGCCATGACGGTGGGGGAGATGTCCTCCACTTCGCTGGAGCATTGCCAGCGCTATGGCGCCCTCGATGGCTCCGAGCTCTCCATGGTGTTCAACTTCCACCACCTCAAGGTGGATTACCCCAACGGCGACAAGTGGACCAAGGCACCGTTCGATTTCCTCGAACTCAAGCGCATCTTCAACCACTGGCAGAGCGGTATGCACGGCAAGGGGTGGTCGGCGTTGTTCTGGTGCAACCATGATCAGCCGCGCATCGTCTCCCGTTTCGGCGATGAGGGCGAGCATAGGGTAGTGGCCGCCAAGATGCTGGCCAGCACGCTGCACGGCCTGCAAGGCACCCCCTACATCTATCAGGGGGAGGAGATCGGCATGACCAACCCCGGCTATCAGCGCATCGATGACTATCAGGATGTGGAGAGCCGCAACATCTTCGCCATCAAGCAGGCCGAAGGGATGAGCGAGGCCGAGATCCTGGCCATTCTCGGTGCCAAGTCCCGCGACAACTCGCGCACCCCGATGCAGTGGAGCGCCGCCCCCAATGCCGGTTTCACCAACGGGACGCCTTGGCTCAAGCCAGCCGCCAACTATTCCGAGATCAATGCCGAGGCGGCACTGGCCGACCAGAACTCGGTGTTCTGGCACTATCGGGATCTCATCGCCCTGCGCAAGGCGCACCCCATCTTCACGCAGGGGGATTATCAGGAGCTGCTGACCGGGCACCCGCAGATCTGGGCCTATGCCCGCCGCGCCAACGGTCAGACCCTGCTTGTGGTGAGCAACTTCTACGGCGAGCCGGTTGAGTTTGCCTTGCCTGCCGAGCTGCAAAGCGGGCAAGGTCGGCTGCTGCTCGGCAACTACCCCGATAGCCCGGCCCAACCGCAATCGGGTATGCTGCGCCCTTATGAATCCCTGATCTGGCTGATGGAGTAGGTAATGGAGAAGGTGGTGCGCGGTGCCGAGTGGCAGAAGATGGTGGCGGGGGAGCCTTATGATGCGGGCGACCCAGAGCTCAAAGCGGCGCGCGAGCGCTGCCGCAGGCTCTATCACACCTTCAACACCAGCTGGCAGGAGAAACCGGCGCGGGATGCTTTGTTGCACAACCTGCTCGGTAGCCGCGGCCAGGAGTGCGCCATCAATCCGCCGTTCTTCTGCGACTATGGTGCCAACATCTTCGTCGGCGAGAACTTCTACGCCAACGTGGGCTGCACCATCCTCGACGTCTGCGAGGTGCACATCGGCGACAACGTGCTGCTGGCGCCCGGGGTGCAGATCTACACCGCCGCTCACCCGGTGGCGGTGGCGCCGCGCATCAAGGGGGTCGAGTTCGGCAAGCCGGTACGGATCGGTCACAACGTCTGGATTGGCGGCAGCACGGTTATCTGTCCCGGCGTCACCATCGGTGACAACAGCGTCATCGGCGCCGGTTCGGTAGTGACCAAAGATGTGCCCGCCAATGTGGTGGCGGCCGGTAACCCCTGTCGGGTATTGCGGGCGATGACGGCGGAGGAGCTCGCGGGCCTCGAATAGGCATTTTCGAGGGGCTTGGCAGCACTTTTTATCATTTATTTTTCAAATGATATGGCCACCATCATTTGATTATCGAATGGCTGATAACCCCTCACAGCGCCCAGCTGGCGCGGTTTTTGGGTGATTTATCCCTTCCGCAGCGTTCGCCCGATCGACATGCAACCGGGCCCCGGTTCGGATTATTGTCCATTGATTGCTCATGTCTGGCCGAGGGCGGCCGATACTCTTTGATGCAGGAGGTAACCTATGGACATATCCAGCTCTGCAAATGCGTCGTTCGGTTCTGCGTTGATGGCGGCCAGTCTGGCCAAAAAACAGCAGACCCAAGAGGGCGAATCCGCACTGAAATTGCTGCAAACCGCAGCGCAATCCGCTCCGGCTGCGCCGACATCGGCCAGCGCTTCCCTCGGAAGCAATATCGATATCCGCGTCTGAGCGATAAAAAAGCCCCCATCTCTCGATGGGGGCTTTCTTTTTATTGGGCTGTTACTACCTGTCAGGCTCAGACCGGGAAAGGGGCTGGTGCCTCGAAGGTCATCCGCTCGCCGCTGCGGGGGTGGCTGATGGTCAGACTGGCCGCATGCAGATAAAGGTGCGGTGCCGCCGCCAGCGCATCCGGGTTGGCGTAGAGGTTATCGCCGAGGATGGGATGACCCAGCTCCAGCATATGAACCCGCAGCTGATGGGAGCGACCGGTAATCGGGGTCAGCTTGATCAGGCTGTTGCCATTCTCCACCTTCAGCTTCTGCCACAGGGTCAGGGCATGGCGCCCCTCCTCGTGGTCAACTTTCTGTTTCGGGCGGTTGGGCCAGTCGACGCAGAGCGGCAGGTCCACTTCACCCGCATCCTGTTCCGGTTCACCCCACACCCAGGCGAGGTAGTGCTTCTCGGTCTCCCGCTCGCGGAATTGCCGGCTCAGCTCCCGGTGGGAGTTGGGATTGAGCGGGATCACCAGCACGCCGGTGGTCGCCATATCGAGGCGATGGGCGGCTGCCGCTTTGGGGTGTTGCTGCTTGACCCGATGGAGCACGCTGTCTTCGTTCTCGGGGCCGCGCCCGGGGACGCTCAGCAGGCCAGTGGGCTTGTTGACCACCATGATGTCCTTGTCCTTGAACAGGATATCGAGCCAGGGTTCCAGGGGCGGTGAGTATACAAACATAGCGTCTCGCATCTTTGGTCAAAGCGGGGGCAAGCCCCCATCAGTTATGGGTTACCACGATAAAAAGTGCATGGCAGCCAACTTGCGTTGGGTTTGGCCATTTCACCGTTTTATCAGTTATGGGTCACCACAATAAAGCGGATGGCATCCAGCTTGAGCTGGGTCTGGTCGATCAGGTGGTGCAATTCTGCCTGCAGATTGCGCAGATATTCCAGCTCGCTATCGCGCACGTTCGGGTTGACCGCCTTGAGCGCCTCCAGACGATCGAGATCCTGCTGCAGGGTCTGCGCCATCTGGGCGCGGGCCTTGTCGACAATCCCGGCCTTCAGCTCTTCGGCAATCGCCTGACCCTGGCCAATCAGACCATGGATCACCGGCTGGGACGCAGTCACCAGCTTGCTGCCGAGGTGGCGGTTGACCGGCGTCAGCTGACGGTTGAAGGCATCGAACGCCACCTTCTCGCCGAGATTGTTGCCGTTCTTGTCCATCAGCAGGCGGATCGGTGTCGGCGGCATGAAGCGGTAGAGCTGGGGATGAGCCGCAGACTCGGCGACGAAGATCAGTTCCAGCAGGATGGAACCGACCGGCAGCGCCTTGTTCTTGAGCAGGGCGACCGAGGTGGCACCGATCTCGGAGCCGAGGATCAGGTCGATACCGCCGCGCATCATGGGGTGATCCCAGGAGAGGAACGACATATCGTCCCGCGACAGGGCAGTGGTGCGGTCGAAGGTGATGGTCATGCCGTCTTGCGGCAGCCCCGGGAAGCTGGGCACCAGCATGTGATCGCCCGGCATCAGCACCAGCGCGTTCTCGCCGCGATCATCCTGATTGACGCCGATCTCGTCGAACATCTTGAGGGCGAAGGAGATCATGCCGGTGTCGTCATCTTCGGCGGCCAGCTTCTCGACCAGCTGTTTGGCAGCTTCGCCACCGCTGGAGTGGATCTCCAGCAGACGATCGCGGCCCTGTTCCAGCTTGGCCTTGAGCGGCTCGTGCAGTTCGCAGGTGCGGGTCAGCAGTGCTTCGAGTGTCGCCTGATCACCGGTGTTGGCGGCCAGCAGCTCGAACAGCTCGTCACGCACCGCTTCGAATACCGGACGAGCGGTCGGGCAGGTCTGCTCGAACGCGTCCAGACCATCGTGATACCAGAGCTGCAGGGCGCGCTGGGAGGTACCCTCCAGATAGGGAACGTGGATTTCGACGGTGTTCTGCTGACCGATACGATCGAGACGGCCGATCCGCTGCTCCAGCAGATCCGGGTTAAGAGGCAGATCGAACAACACCAGATGGCTGGCAAACTGGAAGTTGCGACCTTCGGAGCCGATCTCGGAGCAGAGCAGCACCTGGGCGCCACCCTCAGCTTGAGCGAAATAGGCGGAGGCCTTGTCCCGCTCGAGGATGGACATCCCCTCGTGGAACACGGCGGCGCGGATCCCCTCACGGGTGCGTACGGCCTCTTCCAGCGCGATGGCGGTGGCCGCTTCGGAGCAGATCACCAGCACCTTCTGCTGACGGGCAGAGATCAGCAGCTCCAGCAGCCAGTCAACGCGCGGGTCAAACTGGGTCCAGCTGGCGCTGTCGCCTTCAAACTGCTGGAAGATTTTCTCGGGGTAGAGGTAGCGCAGGGCGCGGGTCTGCAGATCGCCGCCATTGCCACCCATCATGCCCATCACCTTGATGGCGGTCTTGTACTGCTCCGGCAGCGGCATGGGGTAGACGTTGAGATGACGCTCGGGGAAGCCCTGAATGTTGGCGCGGCTGTTGCGGAACAGGACGCGACCGGTGCCGTGCTGATCCAGCAGCTTGGCGACCGCCTGTTGACGGGCGGTGGCATCGCCGAGATCCAGACCGGTCAGTTGATCGGCCAGGATGGCTTTGGCGTTGTCGCTCAGCGTCTCGCCATCCAGCAGCTCTTGCGCGGCGCTGGCGACCTGACCATAGGCCTGCTCCTCGGCGAGGAAGGCGTCGTAGTCGTAGAAACGCTCTGGATCGAGCAGGCGCAGACGGGCAAAGTGGCTCTGGTGGCCCAGCTGATCCGGAGTCGCGGTCAGCAGCAGCACGCCCGGCACCTGTTCGGCCAGCGCTTCCACCATTTCATAGGCTCTGCTCGGCGCCTCTTCGCTCCACTCCAGATGGTGTGCTTCATCGACAACCAGCAGATCCCACTCGGCCTCCAGCACCTGCTCGAAGCGACGACGCTTCTTGCGCAGGAAGTCGAGGCTGCAGATCACCAGCTGTTCGGTCTCGAAGGGGTTTTCCGCATCGGCGAACGCCTCGATGCAGCGCTCCTCGTCAAACAGGGAGAAGTGCAGGTTGAAACGGCGCAGCATCTCGACCAGCCACTGATGCTGGAGCGTTTCGGGCAGCAGGATCAGCACCCGATGGGCGCGGCCGGAGAGCAACTGCTGATGAATGATCATGCCAGCTTCGATGGTCTTGCCCAGACCCACCTCATCGGCCAGCAGTACGCGCGGGGCGTAGCGGTGACCCACCTCGTGGGCAATATAGAGCTGGTGCGGGATCAGGCTGACCCGGCCACCGGCCAGACCGCGGGTCGGATTGCGACGACGCTTGTGCTGGTTGACCAGCGCCTCGTAGCGCAGGGTAAAACGGGACATCCGATCGATCTGACCGGCGAACAGGCGATCCTGCGGTTTGTTGAACTTGATAAAGTTGTTGAGAAACACTTCCTTGAGGACAACCGGCTCATCATTGTCGGTGCGAACACCTACATATATAAGCAGGCCATCTTTCTCCTGCACTTCGTCGACCGTCATGGTCCAGTCTTCGTGACTGGCAATCTGATCGCCCACATTGAAGCTGACCCGGGTCACCGGCGCCTCTTCTTTGGCATACATGCGGTTTTCACCGGTAGCCGGGAACAACAGGGTAACCATGCGTCCTTCAACAGCAACGACAGTCCCCAAACCAAGATCCGTCTCTGTATCACTAATCCAACGCTGGCCAAGTGCAAAAGGCATTAAACTCTCCAAAGCCCAAGAGTGTGTGAATCGCAAAGGGGCGCTATGTTACCCGAAGGAGTGACCTCGATCACCAAGGATATAGAGGGATGAGATCAAATCATGATGGCCCTGATTTGTCGCAGAGAAGGCACTAAAGAAGATAGTCGCAGGCGACTGTGGTGGGCTGTTTCGTGGAATAAATCATCGTTTCGAACAATAAGTAAGCGGTTGCGCGAAAAAGACGAATTTAATGCAAAAACACCCTTGCCAACGTGATCAGGATCCCTATAATGCGCCTCCATCGACACGGCAAGCGGCAACGCAAACGGCCGGGTCGGTAACCTTGAAAAGCCTTTGCAAATAA
>NZ_CAWMDN010000022.1:0-1000 GCF_963866575.1 Aeromonas sp. L_1B5_3 | reverse complement strand
TTTACGCTACTTTAGTGCGCACTTCCTTCGGTATCAATTTCAGACCCTTCTTGAACATGCTGTAGGGGGTTTGACCCTCCATCATCCTGCCCTGATGTGGCCGCTGGGTGTTGTAGTGCACCAGATAGTTATCCAGGTCTGTCTGCATCTGCTCTACCGACTCATACCAGGTCGTCCTCCCCTTGATGCGGAAGTATTAATCCAGCAAGGTTCGATGTAGCCGCTCGATAAAGCCGTTGCTCTGCGGCCTGCGCACCTTGGTTGCCCGGTGCTTAATCCCCTCCAGTTGCAGGAACAGCTCGTAGGGATGATGGTCAGGTTCGTCCACAGAACTCGCGCCCGTTGTCCGACAGGATGGTATAGACCCGTGCCTCGTGGGCCTCGAAAAATGGCAGCACCGTTTCATTGAGCACATGAACCGAGGTCACCGGAAGCTTGCTGGTGTAGAGCCGTCCCCAAGCGTGGCGACTGTAGCAGTCCAGCACGGTTTGCAGATACACCTTGCCAACCCCCTTGAGCGCGCCGACGAAGAAGGTGTCGACCGCCACCAGTTCTCCGGTGTAGTGAACCTCAATCTGGCGTTCGCGAAACTCGGGGCTGAAGCGCTCTAACAGGCGAATCTGCTCGTCACTGAGCTCAATGGTCTGCTCCCGGTGGGTTTTCTCGAGGCGCAACAAGCGGTCGTGTTTGGAGAGCAAGTCGTGACGTTGCCACACGCCACGCACACCACCCGCACTGACATTGATGCCTTGCAGAGCCAGTTCTTGCGCGACCCGCAGCGGGCCATGAGTCGGTATGGTGAGGGAGTAATCGAGGATGGCCTGTTCAATCTCGGGAGCAACCCGATTGGGATGAGCCCCTTTACACCCGGGCAATTTGTCGAGCAATCCCTCGGCGCCATAGGTCTGGTAGTTACGGCGAATTTCGTAGAACTGCTGACGACTGTAGCCGATGATCTTGCAGGCTTTGCTGACATTATTGAGCTCTTTGGCGAGCTCTA